>JBOICE010000081.1:0-8421 GCA_050739815.1 Pseudomonas sp.
AATCAGCGTTACCAGCGGTGCACCGCTATAAGGCTTGAACGCCATCGGTGAACGAAATACTGCCTGCGGATGCAGCAAGGCCGGCAGAGCGCGCAGATCCTGCTTTTCGAGCATGGCATGCCATTGCTTGAGCGTGACAGCAGCAGCCAGGTTGGGCGATAGAGCTAGCATGTGCAGTGTACCCCTATGAAAAGCCGGAAGACCAAGCAGCCAGCCGTGATACCCACCTTGGCGGGTATCACGGGTTATTCAGAGCGCCTTAGAGTTCAGCGGCCAGGCGCGAACCCTGATTGATCGCCCGCTTGGCATCCAACTCGGCCGCCACATCGGCGCCGCCTATCAGGTGCACACGCTGCCCTGCCGCGACCAAACCATCCTGCAATTCACGTAGCGGATCCTGGCCCGCGCAGATGATCACGGTATCTACCGGCAACACTTGCGGTTCGCCCTCGGCGATGCGGATATGCAGGCCAGCCTCGTCGATCTTCAGGTACTCGACGCTATTGAGCATCTGCACGTTTTTGTTCTTCAAGCCGGCACGATGAATCCAGCCAGTGGTTTTACCCAGGCCATCCCCCACCTTGGATTTTTTCCGTTGCAGCAGGAACACTTGACGTGCCGGCGCATGCGGTTCGGCCTTGATGCCAGCAACCCCACCACGAGCCTCCAGATCGACGTCGATGCCCCACTCCTTCCAGAAAGCTTCGCGGTTCTGGCTGGTGGCTTCGCCTTGGTGAACGATGAACTCGGAAACGTCGAAGCCGATGCCGCCCGCACCGATCACCGCAACGTTCTGCCCAACAGCTTTGCGCTCGAGGATGGCATCCAGATAGCTGATTACTTTAGGGCTATTCACCCCGGGGATATCCGGAGTGCGCGGCGCGATACCGGTGGCCAGGATGATTTCGTCGTAACCCCCTTTGGCCAGCTCAGCGGCATCCACCCGGGTATTCAAACGCAGGTCGACACCGGTGGTTTCCAACTTGCGTTTGAAGTAGCGCAGGGTCTCGAAGAACTCTTCCTTGCCCGGTACACGCTTGGCTACGTTGAACTGACCGCCAATCTCGCTGGCGGAGTCGAACAAGGTCACCTGATGGCCACGCTCAGCCGCAACGGTGGCAGCGGACAAGCCAGCCGGACCGGCGCCGACCACGGCAATTTTCTTCACCGTGAGGGTCGGAATGTAGTTCAGCTCGGTTTCATGGCAGGCCCGCGGATTCACCAGGCAGCTGGTCAGCTTGCCGCCAAAGGTGTGATCCAGACAGGCCTGGTTGCAACCGATGCAGGTATTGATCTCATCGCTACGACCTTCGGCGGCCTTATTGACGAAGTCTGGGTCGGCCAGGAATGGACGAGCCATGGAGACCATATCGGCGTCGCCTTCGGCCAACACCTGCTCGGCAATCTCCGGGGTATTGATGCGGTTGGTGGTGATCAGCGGAATGCTGATTTCGCCACGCAGCTTGGCAGTGACCTTGGTGAACGCGGCGCGCGGGACCTTGGTAGCGATAGTCGGAATACGCGCTTCATGCCAGCCGATACCGGTGTTGATCAGGGTGGCGCCGGCTTTTTCGATAGCCTTGGCCAACAGAACGATCTCGTCCCAGGTGCTGCCGCCTTCCACCAGATCGAGCATCGACAGGCGATAGATGATGATGAAGTTCGCCCCGACCGCCTCACGCACGCGGCGGACGATTTCCACCGGCAGACGCATGCGATTCTCGTAGCTGCCGCCCCAGCGATCGGTACGCTGGTTGGTGTGCGCCGCGAGGAACTGGTTAATGAAATAACCTTCGGAGCCCATGATCTCGACGCCGTCGTAACCGGCCACCTGGGCCAAGCTGGAACAGGTCACGAAATCCGCAATCTGTTGTTCGATGCCTTCCTCGTCCAGCTCTTTGGGCTTGAACGGGTTGATCGGCGCCTGGATCGCACTGGGTGCGACTGATTTCGGGCTGTAGGCATAACGACCGGCGTGCAGAATCTGCATGCAGATCTTACCGCCCGCCTCATGCACCGCCTGGGTGACGATCCTGTGCTTGTCCGCTTCTTCCTGCGTGGTCAACTTGGCCGCACCGGAGTACACGCCACCCTCGGCGTTCGGGCCAATACCACCGGTGACCATCAGGCCAACACCGCCGCGCGCACGCTCGGCGAAATAGGCAGCCATGCGCTCGAAGCCGTTCGGCTTTTCTTCCAGGCCAGTGTGCATGGAGCCCATCAAGGTGCGGTTACGCAGAGTGGTGAAACCCAGGTCAAGCGGGGCCAACAGATGCGGATAGTGAGCGGCGGTCATAGGGACTCCACAACAAGCAGTGCATTCACGGAATGTCGCAGCCTCAGTGCCGGTTGTTGCCGGAACAGGGCAGCGATCAGTTATGGAGCAGACGATAATGAGCTACCGAACCCTACTCAATGATCCAAAGTGACAAGTTATTGATCGAAACGAGCAGCGCGACTTGGCAAGTTCAGCCCACCGCCCTACCCTAGACACAAATTCCGCACACCTATATCTCATGCGCAAACTACTCAGCTTCGCCGCCATCACGCTCCTCATCGCCGCCATCAGCGCTTATGCCGTGTGGACCGAGTGGCGCCCGCGCGGCCACTACCTGTCAGACCTGCGCAGCCAGATCGCGCTCAATCAAGGTCAGCCGGGTGAGCGCGGCAACCTGCTCGGCATTCAACCGGAACTGTTCTCCGGCGATTATCAGAGTGTCGACCTGCTGCACCTGAAACTTGCCGCCTACCTGGAAAAAGCCCGCAGCGAAGGCCTGCTCAACCACAGAACCATTGCCGTACTGCCGGAGCACATTGGCACCTGGCTGGTAGCGAGTGGAGAGAAGCCCGAGGTTTATCAGGCCCGTACGGTGAAAGAAGCCATGGCCTGGCTTGCTGCCAGCAATCCGCTAAAACTCGCCCGCGCCCTGATTTCCGCTCAAGGCGAGGATCGTTTGGCTGATGCGCTATTTCGCATGAAGGGCAACGCCATGGCCCGTGACTACCAGGACTTGTTTGGCGGCCTGGCCAAGGAGTTCGGCATAACCCTGGTAGCGGGCTCGATTGTGCTGCCGGAGCCCCGCGTGGAAAATGGAGCGCTAATGGTAGGCACTGGCCCGCTGTACAACATCAGCCTGGTGTTCGGTAGCGACGGCGCACCGCTCGGCCAGCCACAGCGTAAAACCTTTCCTATTCGAGACGAACAGGGCTTCACCGCCGCCGCCCCGGTCGCTGCGCTGCAGGTGGTGAACACGCCAGCCGGGCGTCTGGGCGTGCTGATCTGCGCCGACAGCTGGTACCCAGCCACTTACATCGAACTAGCCCGCAGCGGCGTTGAGCTGCTGGCCGTGCCGGCGTTTCTCACCGGCAATGGTCATTGGTCAAAACCTTGGGGTGGCTACAACGGCGCCGTGACACCCGCCGACGTCACACTGAAACCCGGCGAGCTGAGCGAAGGCGAAGCCTGGCAGCGCCTGGCCATGGCCGCTCGCCTCTCCAGCAGCGGCGCTCAGGCCGGTGTCACGGTTTTTATGCGCGGCCAATTGTGGGATATGGGCAGCGATGGTCAAAGCTTGCTCGCCACGCCCAGCCAATACAGCCTGGCTAGCGAAGGCCAGGGCGCCCGCTTGATCAACCTCTGGCTGTAAGCCGATGAAACCCTCGCGAGTTCGACTTGGCGACCTCTCGGTCGGTTTCGTTCACAGCCTGGCCGAGTCCGTACGCGCGCTTGAGCAGGACCCGGCACCGCTGCTCAACCAATATGGACTGGATGCCGCACGCTTGGCCGAGCCACGCGCCAGGCTGTCGATCCCACGCTATATGCGCCTGGGGCATGCCGCGATCCAACTGACCGGCGAACCCAGCCTGGGTTTGTTGATGGGGCAACTGAACCGCCTCAGCCAAGTTGGATTGGCTGGCGTAACCGCCGCCCAAGCCCCGACCGTGCGGGAGGCCGCCCGTGCACTGACCCGTTTTGAGCCCCTATACGCCTATAACTATCGCGGCCAGTCGAGCCTGCATGAGGACGCACAAGGCGCCTGGCTACGCTTTTATTCGATCAACCCGTACAACGCCTACAACCGCTTTGTCGTGGACTCAGTACTGGCCAGTTGGGCCTGCCAACTAGACAGCCTGGCTGGACATAAGCTGACCCTCGAAAAAGTCGAAATCGAATTCCCCGCCCCCAGCTACGTCGAACGCTATGCAGAAGTGTTCGACTGCCCCCTGGAGTTTGGCAGTAGCGTTAATCAGCTGCGGCTGAATCAGGCCAACCTGGCATTGCGCAACCCCGAGCACTGCCCGAGCACCTGGCGCCATCTATTGGAAATTTGCGAACGCGAACTGGAGCAACTGACCCGCACCCGCAGCCTGCGCGAACGCATCAGCCAACTGCTCGGCCCTCTACTGAATGGGCGCGAGCCTGATCTGGAAGAGGTTGCAGCCCGCCTCCAGCTCCCCATCTGGACGCTGCGGCGCAAGTTGGCGGAGGAAGGCACCCAGTACCGCGCGATTCTCAACGAAACCCGCCGCGACCTGGCGATGGCCTATATCCGCGACACCGAACTGGCCTTTGGCGAGATTGCCTATCTGCTGGGCTTCGCCTCGGCAGAGGCCTTTCAGCGCGCATTCAAACGCTGGAGTGGGCAGACCCCCGGCGAGTTCCGCCGCGCGCAACGACAAACTGGCTAGCAGGCTGCGTCACAGCTCTGTAGCGTCCTCCACAGGCTCAGCGGGCTCTTCTTGCTCGTCAGCGCGGTATTCGAGGAGCTCTTCTTGATAGTCGTCCATTGGTTACCTCTCGATCTGAAGATATGGGTCTAAGAAACCATTCAATCGCTGCTGCGCCTGGCCAAGCCGTGTTGAAAACAGACTTGTTTAACCTGCGCTTGCGACGACCTTGAACAGCTTCTTACAAAGACCCTAGCAAACAGATTAAAGATCCCAGATGAACAAAAAGTGAAACAAAAATCGGAATATCGCAGGCAATAAAAAACCCTTAGGTCTTTCAACCTAAGGGTTTTCTAATATGGCGCAGCGGACGGGACTCGAACCCGCGACCCCCGGCGTGACAGGCCGGTATTCTAACCGACTGAACTACCGCTGCGTGTCGGTTGGACTTGCGTCCGATGGAGCTCTTCAAAACGTCTGACCAGCTAAACCCTACAAGGTTTTACCCGTCTCAGGCCGACAGAAATCGAACCTGGAAAATATGGCGCAGCGGACGGGACTCGAACCCGCGACCCCCGGCGTGACAGGCCGGTATTCTAACCGACTGAACTACCGCTGCGCGTCGGTCGGACTTGCGTCCGAAATTCACAAGAGTGGTGGGTGATGACGGGATCGAACCGCCGACCCTCTGCTTGTAAGGCAGATGCTCTCCCAGCTGAGCTAATCACCCGCTGCTTGCGAGGCGCGAAATCTACGCGTGAGGCGCACCTAAGTCAACACCCTACATAGAGTTTTTCTTCAAAGAGGGGTTTCTCTCGGCAACCGTCGAGCTCGCCTCAGGCTGCCAGCCTGACAAAGGATCGCGCTTTTGAGCCATGCAACGCTCGATCAATGCGCCACGCGCAATGTCAGACGCGCGGCGACCCGACCATCTTCAGCACGATCCAAGCCCGCCTCATCGATACTCACCCCCTGCCCTTCAAGCAAGGCAAACCAGCGCAACAGCTGGGGGAAAGGTGCCGGTTGCAAGTTGACCTGCAGGCCGCCATCCCCCTCGCTGTCCAAACGCTCCACCGCCAAGTCCTGCTGCGCAGCAGTGGCGGTAATCAGACCTTGCAGGTTCGCTGGATCCAGGCTGACTTTGGGTTTGCTGTGCAGCGCGCGAGCCAATGGGGCCCGAGCCTGCAGATAGGTATTCAGCTCACGCTGCTGCTCGAACGCACTGCGCGCTGCAATCAGACGCTGCTCGGCTGGACGCCAGACACTCAGATAGAGCAGCAGCGCCAGCAAAAACAGCGCCAGCAGACTCAACGACAGGCGTTCGCGAGGCATAAGCGCACGCCAGCGCTGTAAAAGCACCGAGCGCTCCAGTTGCGCCGAGAACGGATTTTTCAATGCACTCAAACTGCTCATCCTTAGCCTCCAATCACTAGGCGGGCGCTAACCCCAGTCGCCTCACGGCTGGCTGATCCCAGTTGCACCACCAGCCCAGCCTTGATCAGGCGCTCACGCAAGCGCTCAAGCGCGGCGAAACCCGGAGCCTGCACTTGCAGCGCCAAATCACCGCGGCTTTCACTGAAATCCAACTGCTGCACGCGCACTTGTGCGCCTTCGGCAACCAGCGCGCCGGTTGCCTGGCCGAGCAAGCTGAGCAAACGGCTCTGACCACCCGCACCACCTTCGGCCAAATGCTGGTCGAGCTGGGTACGCAGATTGACCAGCTTATTGTCCTCAGGAAACAGCCCGCGATAGAGCTCTGCATTGGAGGCCGCATAAGCCTCGCTCTCATGCTGCAATTGCCAGCCCTGCGCCAAGTTAAAGCCCCATTGCAGCACCAGCCACAGCCCAACCAAGCCCAGCACCGGACGCCAACGCAGCCAATCCGGCGAGGATTCACGCGGCGCGAACTCACCTTGAGCGAGGTTGCAGCCGGAGGTCTGGCTGGCCAACCAGAGATGAAGATCCGACTCACGCTGACACTCGACAATACCTTCCGGCAGCGCCTGCTCCGGCGGGGCATAGACGCTGTGCGGTAGCGGACAGACTGGCGCCAGCGATGGCCAATCCTCGGTTGCCAGCGCCATGCGTGTCAGCGTGGTTCCGCCGAGCAACCAACGCCCATCCAGCCAGAGTAATTGTGTGCCCTGCGCCGGCAGCAGATCCGCGTCGACCTGAATCATCGCCGGCCGATTTTCCGCGCACAGCGTCAACCAATCCGCCAGCCAGCTACGGCGCACAGCGAATACCCGATGCCGACCGTCCGCCAATTGCTCGCCCAGGGCCAGATGCAGGTGTTCGACTTCTTCAGCCAGCAACTCCTCTACCGCAAATGGCAAAGCCTGGCGTAACCAACGGGACTTCTGCGTCGGCAGTTGCACAACACAACTGGTTACCGCCTCCACCGACAACACCAGGCGCCAGGGCGCACTCAAATCCGCCACAGCCGCGGCAAAGGGCAACTGCGTGCGGACGCCCGCCTGCACGCAACTCACCTCTAGCTCAGGATCAGCCCCCGCACAGGCGGCAGGCGAAAGAAAAATACACGCCTGACTCATTGGCCGGACTCCTCAATTGGCGCTGGCGCTAAACCAGCTTGTCCTAAATCACGGGCCAGCACCCGCACGCGACCATCTTCAGCACGTTGCAAACTGCTCACCAAGACCTGACGACGATCAACCACTCGCACCTCGCTGACCACCTGAAAATAGTGACTGTCCACGGCCAAGCCTTGCTTTTGCACAGCGAGCCCAGCCAAGGCCGGCTGTTCGAGAAAGCTCTCCACACTACGAAAGCCCCCATTACCCCGCGCCGCCAGCAGGCCCTGCGCAACGTTCGGCGTCAAACCATCGGCCAAGCTGGAAAGCACCAAGGCACTGGCAGTATTGACATTCAGCGTAGCGTCTTCGGGCAAGGCGCTGACATAAGGCAGCAAGCGCCGGTAATCGGCCTCACTCATGCCCAACAACAGGCGCAATTCAGAGACATCCCCCAGCGGTTGATTCGCCGCCCGATAGGCAGGCTTGGCCAGCAGATACTGATTGTCCTCCGCCCCCGAGGTGCCGCTCGGTTCCTGATCGGCATCCAGCCAGTCCTGCAGGCGTTCGGCATAGGGCTGCTCGATCTCCAGGCGCAGCAATAAGCGGCGAAACTGCGCCATGGCAGCTTCATTGGCCTGCCCCCCGCGCACCAGGCTGTTGAGATTAAAGCGCCCGCTCGGGTCCTCGATACGCACCCGCAACTCACCCGCCTCATCCAGCGCAAAAGGCTCCAGCGGTCGCGCCCACGCTTCCCTCATGTGATCGACCGGCTGGCGCGGGTCACCCTGGCGCAAATCGCGCCGCAGAACCGCTTTGGCCAACGTCTCGCCACCCAAGGCGTAATGCCAGGCCTGACGCACAGTCAACAGATTGGCACTGCTACGTATAGCCAACTGCTGACGCGCGATCAGCCCGGCACAGACCACCGTCACCACGGCCACCACCAGCATTACCGTGATCAAGGCCACCCCCCTTTGGCGCTTCATGCGCCGGCCCCTGGCTCAGGTTCGGGCACTGGCTGCTCACCGCCCTCGGCGCCTTCCTCAGCGGCATCCTTGGGCAGATCCGGCAAGCGCAAAACACGCCGCAACTCGCCATAACGACGATGTTCCAACACTAACTCGACAGCCCTGGGCAACTGCTGCAGGCGCTTGTCTTCCGCGCCTTCGGCTGGCGGCCAGCTGTCCAGCCAGCGCCCTCCACGATCCATATAGCG
>JBOICE010000082.1:0-7885 GCA_050739815.1 Pseudomonas sp.
ACAGGGTTACGTCGCCTTCTTCGCCGATGTTGGCGGCGCAGTGCATCGGCAGTACGTCAACGGCCGGCAGCAGGAAGTTCTGCACCGAGAACATGGCTTTCTTCATTTCACCGGCGTAGCGCATGCCGGCGATCAGCACTTTCTTAGCGGCGAAGTTGAGGATCACACAACCGTCGGAGTTGGTGCCGTCACGCTCTGGCACGCACTCGAATTGCGGCACGTTGAGGATCTGCCATTCTTGCTTGGCGCTCGGGTTGTACTGCTGCGGGTTGATGAACAGGCAACGGCCGAACAGATTGTGCCAGGCTGTGCTGGTGGTCATTTTGACGGCCAGGTAGTGCGCCGAATCGGCGCCTACATGAACGTGGGAAACGAAGCGCTCGCGCTCAGCGCTGAAGGCTTCGACGCGGTCCCACAGGGCGTCGAACTTGTCGGCCGGGAACTTGCGGTTGATCGGGCCCCAGGCGATGGCCGCTTGGGTGCTCGGCTCTTCGACGATGAAACGGTCAACTGGCGAGCGGCCGGTGCGGTGGCCGGTACGAACGACCAGCGAACCGTTGGCGGCCAGTTCGCCTTCACCACGACGAATGGCCTCTTCGACCAGTTGTGCGGCGCTAATGTCGGTGTACACGGCGGTATTGGCTTGCGTCATGTGGGGTCCCCGTCGGCCAAGGGCCGAGCCTCCAAACGTTTTGTAGTAAAAGCTAAAGCACTACTACATCGAAAAAAGTGCGCCGGATTATGCCAGAAAAGCACAAGCCGGGTGCAGCCTCTGATCAGATCAATGGGCGGCTACCGCCCGCCCCCTAGTGTCGGGTGTCGGACGGCTTTTGCACGCCGCCACCAGCGAACAATTGAGCAACGTCTGCGGCATCGAATGAATAACGCTGATTGCAGAACTGGCAGTCGATCACCACGGTGCCGTCGTGCTCGCGCAACAGTTGTTCGGCATCCTGCTGGCCAAGGCTGATCAGGGCGTTGGCCGAACGATCACGCGAGCAACTGCAACGAAACTTCAGCGGCTGCGGGTCGAACAAGCGTAGCGCTTCCTCGTGATAGAGGCGGTGCAGCAGGGTTTCATTGTCCAAACCGAGCTGTTCTTCGGCGCTCAAGGTATCGGCCAGCACAGTCACATGTTGCCAACTGGCGGCTCGCCCCTCAGCGTCTTTGATCTGCTCGGCCGGCAACTGCTGCAGCAACATACCGCGAGCACGACGACCATCGGCATTCAACCAGAAACGCGTCGGCAGTTGCTCCGAAGAAGCAAAGTAGTCTGACAAGCAGGCGGACAGATTGATTCCATCGAGCGCCACAATGCCTTGGTAACGCTGGCCATTGCGCGGGTCGACGGTCAGGGTCAGTACGCCTTCAGGCATCAGCTCGGGTAGGCCGGCAGCGACCGTGACTTGGCCGGCGTGGTAGCGGGCGATTCCCCGCAGCTCACGCTCGCTGGAGCATTCGACCATCAGCAACGGCACCGCGCCGGAAGAGCGCGCCTGCAAGATCAGCAGGCCTTCGAACTTCAAGGTGCCGACCAAGAGCGCCGCAGCCGCGAGCATTTCACCGAGCAACTGGGCGACGGGTTCGGGATAAGGGTGTTTGGCCAGCACATGGCTGTAGCTTTCGCCGAGGGCGACCAGCTCACCGCGCACATCGCTGTCGTCGAAGAGGAAACGTTGGGAAAAGTCAGACATGCCAGATTCGCTGAGTGTGGCCAGGGTTGGCGATTTTAGGCGCAAACCCACAGCCGACCAAGCGCCTCTTATCTATCGACTCGTCGAGTTGTCTCTATTGATCCTGGCTACCGCGAAACTGGTGGAGCTGGCGGCGCTGTTTCTTGCTCGGCCGGCCATCGGTCTCCACCCCCAGGGCGCCGGCCTTGCGCTGCAGGGCGGCGTGTTCACGGCGCAGGATGCTCTCGGGCGTTTCCACATACAGCGTCTGCGCCTCGGGCGCGCCACGGCGCACCGCCGACAGCGCCTGCACGACTACCGTGCGCTCATCGAAACCGCTGCGAATCACCAACTCATCACCGATTCGTGGCTCCTTGCCCGGCTTGCAGCGCTCGCCACGGCAATGCACTTTGCCGCCCTCGATCGCCGCCTTGGCCAAGGCGCGGGTCTTGTAGAAACGCGCCGCCCAGAGCCACTTGTCGAGGCGTACCTTGTCGTCGTCTTTTTCGTTCATCGGCGTTCTCTTGGCTCCTGTAGGCATGCGCACCCTGCGGTTGTGCGATTAGCCCACTCTAACGAATCATCGGCGGATGCGGTTGTCATACGGCCCGACTAGAATGGCGACAACCCTTCCGGAAAGCCGCATTTGAAGACTTTTGACCAACTCAGCGTAATTGGCCTGCGCGAATGGATTGCGCTGCCCGATCTCGGGGTCGCTGGCCTGCGGGCGAAGATCGATACCGGTGCCAGCACCTCAACTCTGCATGCCACCGAGATTGTGCCGTTCGAGCGCGCCGGCGAAAGCTGGGTACGCTTTACTGCCCACCTCGGCACCCTGGTACAACTGCGCCACCGGAGCTGCGAAGCGCCACTGGTGGCGGTGAAAACGATCAAAAGCTCCAACGGCCAGACCCAGAGCCGTTATGTGATCCGCACCAGCCTGGCGCTGGGGGATCGGGTGTGGTCGGTCGAGTTCACCTTGGCCTGTCGCAAAGCCATGCGCTATCGCTTGTTGCTCGGTTCCAATGCCTTGATTGACGGCCAGTTGGTGGTCAATCCGGCGCTTGCCTATATCCAAGATAAGCCGGCGTTCCCGGCCTTTTCCTCTTCCGCCACAGGTGTTGCATGAAGATCGCTGTGCTGTCGCGTAACCCGCGTCTGTATTCCACTCGTCGTTTGGTCGAGGCTGGCGAGCAGCGCGGCCATGAGATGGTGGTGATCGACACCCTGCGCGCCTATATGAACATCGCCAGCCACAAGCCGCAGATCCATTACCGCGGCAAACCGCTGGAGGGCTTCGATGCGGTGATCCCGCGGATCGGCGCCTCGGTGACCTTCTACGGCTGCGCGGTGCTGCGCCAGTTCGAGATGATGGGGGTGTTCCCGCTCAACGAGTCGGTCGCCATTGCCCGCTCGCGGGACAAACTGCGCTCGCTGCAACTGCTGTCGCGGCGCGGCATCGGCCTGCCGGTGACCGGCTTCGCTCACTCACCGGACGATATCGCCGACTTGATCCAGATGGTCAACGGCGCGCCTCTGGTGATCAAGGTTCTGGAAGGCACCCAGGGTATCGGCGTGGTGCTGTGCGAAACGTCGACGGCGGCCGAGTCGGTGATCGAGGCCTTTATGGGCCTGAAGCAGGACATCATGGTGCAGGAGTACATCAAGGAAGCCGGCGGCGCTGACATCCGCTGCTTCGTGGTCGGCGACAAGGTGATCGCCGCCATGAAACGCCAGGCCAGAGCCGGCGAATTCCGCTCCAACCTGCATCGCGGCGGCACCGCCAGCCTGATCAAAATTACCCCGGAAGAACGCATGACCGCCATTCGCGCCGCCAAGGTCATGGGCCTGAGCGTGGCCGGCGTGGATATTCTGCGCTCCAACCATGGTCCGCTGGTCATGGAAGTGAACTCCTCGCCGGGGCTGGAGGGCATTGAGGTCACCACCAGCAAGGATGTCGCCAGCATGATCATTCAGTACCTGGAGAAAAACGGCGGCCCGCACCTGACCCGCACCAAAGGCAAAGGCTGAGGCGGTCATGTCGTGCAGGTTGGCGCTGAGCGCAGCGATGCCCAACAAGGAGTTACACCTTGCCCGCACTCAACTCTCGGCCTGCCCCAGCCAGGTGAGAAACGCCGCTTCGCCGAGTGGCGGGCTGAAATAATAACCCTGACCAAGCGAGCAGCCATGCGCGTGGAGGGCGTCGTACTGGGCCTGGGTCTCGATGCCTTCGGCGACACATTCCAGGCCGAGGTTACGGGCGATCACCAGGATGGTTTCGACCAGCATCAAGCCGCTGGCCTCGCCTTCCAGATCGTGGATGAAACTACGATCGATCTTCAAACGATCCAGCGGCAAGCGCTTGAGGTAGGTCAGCGATGAATAGCCGGTGCCGAAATCGTCAATCGCGAAGCGCACCCCCAGCCGCTTCAGCGCCTGCATGGCGGCGATACATTGATCGACGTCCTCTAAGAGCACCCCTTCGGTGATTTCCAGCTCCAACACGCTGGCCGGCAGCCCGTGCCGTTGCAGGCATGAGCTGACGCGCTGCACCACATCGAACTGGCGCAGTTCGTGGGGGCTGAGATTGACCGCCAGCACCAGCTGCGGCCAACGCCAATGCCAGCGCGCCAATGCCGCGCAGGCCTGCTCCAGCACCCAGGCGCCGAGCTCCTGGATCAAGCCGGTTTCTTCCGCCAGGGGAATGAATTGCGCGGGTGGAATCTCGCCACGCTCCGGGTGCGTCCACCGCAGCAAGACTTCAGCGCCAGCCACCCGGCCGTTGGCCAGCGTCAGTTGCGGCTGAAACACCAGGTGCAGCTGGCCGCGGGCGATGGCTTGGCGCAGCTCGCTTTGCAATTGCAGGCGCTGGTCGATCACCGCCTGCATGGCCGGAGCAAAGAAATGCAGGGCGTTGCGGCCGCCCTGCTTGGCCCGGTACATCGCCGTGTCCGCCTGCTTCAATACATCCGCGGCGCCCTGTGCGCCAAACGGGTGCAAGGCGATGCCAATACTGGCACTGACCGACAGTTCATGGCCGTCGATCTGGTAACTGCCGAGCAGGCTCTGGAGCAATTTCTCGCCGACCTCGGCAGCATGTTCCCCTGCCACTTCCGGGCTATCGGCGAGGCCTTCGAGGAGCACGACAAACTCATCGCCACCCAGCCTGGCCAAGGTGTCTTCCGCCCGCAGGCAGCCGGCCAAGCGCGCCGTGACTTGACACAAGAGTGCATCGCCAACCGGATGGCCCAGGCTGTCGTTGACGGTTTTGAAGTGATCCAGGTCGATAAACAGCAGTGCACCGTAACGGCTGTCGCGCACCTCGCGGGTCATCGCATGCTGCAAGCGGTCGAGCAGCAGGCGGCGGTTGGGCAGGCCGGTCAATTCGTCGCTGTAAGCCAGCCGCTCGATCTCGCGCTGATAGCGCTGGCGTTCGGAGATATCGGTGATGCTGCCGCGCAGCAGTTGCAGCTCGCCGGGCAAGCGGACCAAGCGCACCTCGCAGGGCAACAGGCGCCCGGCGCTGTCGCGGTGCAACCACTCGAAGACCGGGGTCGCCCCCCCCAGCGCCGCCGCGATGTATTCGCGGCCGGCCTGCGCCGAGGTTCGGCCATCCGGCTGACGCAGCGGGCTCAGCTCGACCGGGCTCTTGCCGATCAACTCGACCCGATTGAGCTTGAACAACCGCGCGGCATTTTCATTCACGTCCAGCATGCCGCCCTCGGCGGTGAACAGCACTATGGCTTCCGGGGCATGCTCGACCAAGGCCCGGTAGCGCGCCTCCGCCTCATGCCGCGCCGTGATGTCCTCGATCAGGGCCAGGCAGGCCTCCAGGTGCCCTCGTGGGTCACGCACCGCACGCAGGCTGAGACGGGTATAGATCACGCTGCCGTCTTCTCGCAGGAAGCGTTTGTCCAGTTCGTAATCATCGCGGCGGCCGGCTCGGATCGACTCGAACAACGGCGCCTCTACCGCTAAATCGTCTGGGTGGGTAATCGCCATCCAGGAATCGGAGCGCAGTTGCTCACGGCTGCGCCCAAGCACCTGGCAAAGCTTGGCGTTAACTTCCAGCCACATGTGCTGGGGGCTGATCATGGCCATGCCGATCAGCGGCGCCTCGAAGAACAGCCGCAGCCACTCGTCACGCTCGCGTAACTGTTGCTCGGCGCGCTTACGGGCAGTGAGATCCTGGATCGCGCCATAGATACGGATGACCTGCCCCTCATCCAGTTCGGCCAAACCCTTGATCCGCAGCCAGCGGCTGTTGCCGCGGGCGGTGAGCAAACGCACTTCGATGTCGAACGGTTGCGCAAACTTCAGCACTTCGGCCAGGGTCCTTTGCACCAGCGCCAGGCTCCCTTCATCGAAATAGCTCAGGGCCTGATTGAGATTCGGCGTCTCCCCGGAGGGGTCGAGCTCATAGATGCGAAAGCTGCCCTCGCTCCAGAACATGTTTAAGCTCGGCACCTCCAGCACCCAGCCGCCAATATCGGCAATGGCCTCGGTTTGCGAAAGCAAATGAGTCTGACGCAGCAACTCCTCGCGCCGCGTCGACAGTTCCACCGCCAGCCGCTCACGGGCGCTGACATCGTTTTGCAGGGCCACGTAATGGCTGATGCCGCGATCGTCACGCATCGGCGCCAGAGTGATTTCGTTCCAGAATTGGCCGCCATTCTTACGGTAGTTGCGCAGCACCACCTGACACGGTTCACCGCGCTGCAAGGCCACGCGCATGCGCTGCAACTCGACTTGGTTATGGTCATCATTCTGTAGGAAACGGCAGTTGCGCCCGAGTATCTCTTCGCGGGAATAACCGCTGATACGTTCAAACATCGGGTTGCAGTAAATCAGCGGCAGATCGGCCTGGCGTGCATCGGCGATGCTGATGCCAAGCGGGCTGGCCTGTAGCGCCAGATTGGCCAGCGCCAATTGCTGCTGCATCTGCGCGCTACGGCTGAGCGCCAGACGCAGGTCACTCAGGCTGCGACCGACCAGCAAGGTGGCGAACATCAACAGCAGCACGCTCAGGTGCAACTCACTGAGCTGCGGATCCGGGAACTCAGGCACCTGGATATAACCGTACGCCAGCGGCAATGCGAGAATCATCAGACTGCTCAGCGCCGCACCGCAGAGCGCGCCCGGAAAGCCCCAGAGCATCGCCAGGCCGAGCATGGCCAGGCCCAGCAGCGGCAGGGTGAACGGCAGCGGCAACCCACTCAACAGCCAGGGCAAGCCCAACAACAACGCAACCAGCAGCCACCACGGCGGTAGGCGGCGCAGCGGTTCGGCCAACGGTTGCGGGCTGCTATCTGACGGCGACACCACCCAGCCCCGGCGGCGCAAGAACAGGGTGGCGTAGGTCAGCAAGGGCGTGGCGATCACCAGCGTGCTCAAACTGTCGACCAACCACATGCTCCAACTGGCCGCCGCCCAGTTGTCAGCCGTCACGTTGCCCGTCAGTAGCAGCGCACCCTGCAAGGTGATGGACAGAAGCGTCACCGGCACCAACACGCCCAGCAGCAGAAAGCGTAGTAAATGACTGAGGTCTGGGAGGGCGACATCGAATTCGCGGCGCTGCAGCAGCAACCACGCCAGGCCAATGCACAGGGTTTCCGGTAGCGCGTACAACGCGCCCCAGTGCCAGTCCAGACCCCACAGCGGTGTGCTCAGCCAGGCATTCAGGTAAATCGCCGGCAGTACCCGCGGCCCCCACCAGAAGGTGAAAACCAGGCCCGTCGCAAAGGGCAAGTACCAGAGCGCCACCCCCTCACTGAACTGGGTGGCGAGCGAGATCCAAGTAAAGAGATGGAGCAGCGGTAGCGGCAGCCACCATGTCCAATTGGGTAGGCGCTTGAAAACTACGGAGAGCATGCTGACCTCGTACCAATACGCTGAACTAGCATAGATCAGCACTGATACGTCCGTTGTGCGGATTGAAGGCCCGTGTCTGCGTCAGCAGTTGCAGCTGGGGCGCTGGAAATGCACAAAACCGCAGGCCGGGCGGAGTGCACTGAATTCCAGCTAGGCCCTTGATCAGGTTGCGCCGAGAAACAGCTCTACCCCGCCTGGCCCAGCGCTTCTACCGAGAGCTGCAATCAAGCCGCATCGCGCGGCAGTAGCAGCCCCAACGGCAAGCACACCCGCGCCTCCAGCCCGCCACCCGAACGGTTGCGCAACTCGACGCTGCCACCGTGCTGGGCCGCGATGCGTTT
>JBOICE010000083.1:0-5425 GCA_050739815.1 Pseudomonas sp.
TAGTGGCCGCTGACGTCGAGCGTGCGCCGCGCCGGCGCTACCCGCGCGATGTCGATATCCGCATACAAAATGCCGGCCTCGCGGTGCAACGGCCCGGCCACGACCCGGCCTTGCGGGTCGACCACCAGCGAGTCGCCGTCGTTGATCCATTCGTCCGGATCGGGGAACAGTTGCGCGCGCCCCGGGAAGTCGTCGGGGATGTCGCTGCCGCGCAGCACCGTACCGCTACCGAGCACCCAGCAGCGGCCTTCCAAGGCGATGTGGCGCATCGTAGCGAGCCAGCCCTCGCCGCTGTCGTAGGTGGGCGCGACGTAGATCTCCACGCCCTCGGCATACAGGGAGTAGCGCGCCAGCGGCATGTAGTTTTCCCAGCAGATCAGCGCGCCGAGCCGGCCGGCCGGCGTGTCGACCGTGCGCAACCCCGCGGCATCGCCGAGTCCGTGGACCATGCGCTCGGGGTTGGTCGGCATCAGTTTACGATGGCGATTGAGCAAGGCGCCGCTCGCCCCGATCACCACCACGCTGTTGTAGAGCGTGCCGCCGCCATGGCGTCGGTCGCACTCGTTGAGGCCGCAGACGATGGTCAGCGCATGCGCGCGGGCGGCCTCGTACAAGTCATCGAGGTCGCCGCTGGCGAGATCCACGGCGTTGGCCTGCAGCTGCCCATGCAACCGGCCCAGCAGCGCCCCGTCCCGGCCCGGCGCCAGACGCCAGATCCACGACGGGTAACCGGGGATGAACAATTCCGGCAAGACCACCAGCGCGGCCCCGGCCGCCGCGGCCTCGGCCACCGACTGCACGGCCCGCGCGAGCGTGGCTTGGCGATCGAGCAGCACGGGCGGGCGTTGGATGATGGCAATCATCGTCATGGCGTTTCTCCTGGTTGCGGTGGGCTTACGGAGGTCAGCCTGAGCCTGGCGAAATCCTCCGGCTAGTCCAGAATCTGAAGTGTTGTAGCCTGGAGGCCAGACGATGGAAAACAGCTACGGTCAGTTCTGCACCGTCGCGCGCGGCGCGGAGGCCCTGTGCGAGCGCTGGACGCCTCTGGTGGTGCGCGAGTTGCTGTGCGGCAGCAAGCGTTTCAACGACCTGCACCGCGGCGTACCGCGGATGTCCACCAGTCTGCTGGCGCAGCGCCTGCGCCACCTGGAAGAGATCGGCGTGGTGCGCCGCACGGCCGTCGGCAAGGTGTGGGAGTACAGCCTGACCGAAGCCGGCGAGGACTTGCGCCCCATCGTCTTGGCGCTCGGTCATTGGGGCGCGCGCTGGATCGGCAGTCGCCTGCGCGACGACGAGCTCGACGCGGGCCTGCTCATGTGGGATGTGCGCCGCTTCGTGCGCCTCGAGGAGTTCCCGCCGCGCCCGGTGGTCATCCACTTCAGGTTCCGTGACGCACGCCCCGGCGAGGACGCCTGGTGGCTTGTAGTCGAACGGGGCGCGGCGGACTTGTGCCGCGACGACCCTGGGCGCGAGTTGACGCTGCTGGTGGATGCCACCGTGCGCGCCTTGACCGAGGTATGGACGGGCGACCGCACGCCGCGCGAGGTTCTACAGTCGCACGAACTGCGCATAGACGGGCCCAGCCAGGATGCGCAAAGCCTATGGCGCTGGCTGGGCACCAGTGCCTTCGCCGCGACCCGCAGCGCGCACGCCCGGCAGGGCGAAACCCGGAACATCGGTTGAATGTGCCGATCGGCTTAGGCGACAGCGCGTCGAGGGGTGCTGCTGCGCGAGTGCACCCTACATGCGGCGTCGATGCAGCGTCGCGGCCGAAGTCGCGTGCATCTTGTGCCTGTCGGGGTGGAGGCGCCGGGCTACGGGGAACTGGCGTCTTGCTTGTGTAGGAGCCAGGCCTGCGAATTACCGTGGGTGGGTCTTTCGTGGGCATGCCCCGTTCCTCCAGGGGAAGGGTCGTTGCAGCCGGGGGATGCAGCCTGAAAGCTAGGTCGACGCGCTACTCGGCGCCGCGCAGGCGTTTAGGGGTCAGGCCGAGGTAGCGGCGCATGGCCGTGGTCAGCGCACTCTGGCTGGAGAAGCCGCACTCTTCGGCGATGCGAATCAGTGGCAGGGCGCTCTCGCGCAGTAAGCGTGCGGCGCGGTCGAGGCGGGTTTTCAGCAAGTATTGGTGTGGGGTGTAGCCGACGCTGTCTTTGAACTGTGCATGGAAATGACTGGGGCTGAGGCAAGCCACCTGCGCCAGCTCGGCGACGCTGATGCGCCGTGCCAGGTGCTCGCCGATATAGGCATCCAACCGCTCGACATTCAGCGGGCCCACCGTGCGGCTCGCCTGCTCGCCAAATAAACGCAGGTGCAGCGCCCGTAGCAGCACGCCGCCAAGGGCGCGGGCCAGTTGCGGATCGCTGCCATAACGGGCCAACTCGGCGCCGGCGTAACTCAGCAGGTTTTGAAAGTCCGCATCCAGGGCCGGGTAGCGCGGGGTGTCGAACAGATGGCCGAGCAGCTCCAGGTCTTCCGCCGAGTTGCCCTGCTCGTCCAAGTCGAGGATCAGCATGCGGTTGTCGCCGACCCCGGCAAACTGGTGTTCGGCATCGCCCGGTACCAGACAGGCGCGCATCCGACAGACCTCACCGCCACGGCCATTGACCTCAAACTCGGCACGCCCTGACAACGACATCACCAACTGGTGGTGGTCGTGGGCATGTTCGTGGGCTTGGTCGTCCAGGCGGATCAGGCGTGCTTTGAGCATGGCGGCTGCTGGTCAAATTTTGCGCATTTTACGGGAGCACGCCGGCTTTTCCCAGCAACCACCGACCAGCAGTAAAGACTGCAATCGCCTCGACGGAGGGATTGAATTACCTCGACCCTCAACCCATCTACCCTTCATGTATTCATGACCAGGTGCCGCATGAACGATCAGCACATCACGCCAGACATCGTCGAAGACGACGCGCACACCCACAGCCGGAGCCTCACCCTGCCCGACCAGCGGCTGCCTGAACGCATCTATGTGATCCCCATCCACAACCGTCCGTTTTTCCCGGCGCAAGTGCTGCCGGTGATCGTCAACCAGCAACCCTGGGCAGAAACCCTGGCGCGCGTGGCCAAGACCGAGCACAAGAGCCTGGCGCTGTTTTATGTCGATAGCTCGCCGGCCGATAGCAACGGCTTCGACCCCGATAACCTGCCCGAGCACGGCACGCTGGTGCGCATCCACCATGCCTCCGAGGAAGGCGGCAAGTTACAGTTCATCGCCCAGGGCCTGACCCGCGTGCGCATCAGCGGCTGGCTCAGCCGTAAACCGCCGTATCTGGTGGAGGTCGACTACCCGCAGAGCCCGAAAGAGTCGAGCGATGAGGTCAAGGCCTACGGCATGGCGTTGATCAATGCCATCAAGGAACTGCTGCCACTCAACCCGCTGTACAGCGAGGAGCTGAAGAATTACCTCAACCGCTTCAGCCCGAACGACCCCTCGCCACTGACTGACTTCGCCGCCGCGCTGACCACCGCACCCGGCACCGAACTGCAGGAGGTGCTGGACACCGTACCCATGCTCAAGCGCATGGAGAAGGTGCTGCCACTGCTGCGCAAAGAGGTGGAGGTCGCACGTTTGCAGGGTGAGCTGTCCGCCGAGGTCAACCGCACCATCGGCAAGCATCAGCGCGACTTCTTCCTCAAGGAGCAGCTCAAGCTGATCCAGCAGGAGCTGGGCCTGACCAAGGACGACCGTAGCGCCGATATCGAGCAATTCCAGCTGCGCCTGGAAGGCAAGACCCTGCCCGAGCCAGCACGCAAGCGTATCGACGAGGAGTTGAACAAGCTGGCGATCCTCGAAACCGGTTCACCGGAATACGCCGTCACGCGCAATTACCTGGACTGGGCCACGGTTATTCCCTGGGGCGTTTACGGCCAGGACCAGCTCGACCTCAAGCACGCGCGCAAAGTGCTCGATCAGCAGCATTCCGGACTCGACGACATCAAAGAGCGGATCCTCGAGTTCCTCGCCGTCGGCGCCTTCAAGGGCGAAATTGCCGGCTCCATCGTGCTGCTGGTGGGCCCGCCAGGGGTCGGCAAGACCAGCATCGGCAAGTCGATCGCCGAAACCCTCGGCCGTCCGTTCTATCGCTTCAGCGTCGGCGGTATGCGCGACGAGGCGGAGATCAAGGGCCACCGGCGTACCTACATCGGCGCCCTACCCGGCAAGCTGGTGCAGGCGTTGAAGGACGTCGAGGTGATGAATCCGGTGATCATGCTCGATGAGATCGACAAACTCGGCGCCAGCCACCAAGGCGATCCGGCCTCGGCGCTGCTGGAGACGCTCGACCCGGAGCAGAACGCCGAATTCCTCGATCACTACCTGGATCTGCGTCTGGATCTGTCCAAGGTGCTGTTCGTCTGCACCGCCAACACCTTGGATTCGATCCCCAGCGCGCTGCTCGACCGCATGGAAGTCATTCGTCTGTCCGGTTACATCGCCGAGGAAAAACTTGCCATCGCCAAGCGCCACCTGTGGCCCAAGCAATTGAAGAAAGCCGGGGTGCCGAAGCAGCGCTTGACCATCAGCGACGGCGCGTTGAAGGCGTTGATCGAAGGCTACGCCCGCGAAGCCGGGGTGCGGCAGCTGGAGAAACAACTGGGCAAACTGGTGCGCAAGGCGGTGGTCATGCTGCTGGAGCAACCTGACACCAAGCTGAAGATCGGCCCGAAAGACCTCGAGAGCTACCTCGGCATGCCGCTGTTTCGCAGCGAGCAGGTGCTCTCAGGCGTCGGCGTGCTCACCGGTCTGGCCTGGACCAGCCTGGGCGGCGCCACTCTGCCGATCGAGGCCACGCGCATTCACACGCTGAACCGCGGCTTCAAACTCACCGGCCAGCTCGGCGAAGTGATGAAGGAGTCGGCCGAGATCGCCCACAGCTACATCAGCTCGCACCTGAAGGAGTATCAAGGCGACCCGACGTTCTTCGACCAGGCGTTCGTCCACCTGCATGTGCCGGAAGGCGCGACCCCGAAGGACGGCCCCAGTGCCGGCATTACCATGGCCAGCGCGCTGCTCTCGCTGGCGCGCAACCAGGCGCCGAAAAAGGGCGTGGCGATGACGGGCGAGCTGACCCTCACCGGCCACGTCCTGCCAATCGGCGGGGTACGCGAAAAGGTCATCGCCGCGCGGCGGCAGAAAATCTTCGAGCTGATCCTGCCGGAAGCCAACCGTGGCGACTTTACCGAGCTGCCGGACTACCTCAAGGAAGGCCTGACCGTGCACTTCGCCAAGCGCTATGCGGATGTAGCCAAGGTGCTGTTCTGATCGCCAAGACGCATTGGTAGCCAGGCTAAAGCGCTCGGCGGCTAGCCTGGTACTGGGCTCGGGACAACCCGCGGTACGATCCAGGCTACGAATATTCAGCCCCTTGAGGTTATGCTGGCGGCTAGTTTTAAACCGATAGGAACTGTTTATGACTGCTGCCCGCCT
>JBOICE010000084.1:0-5929 GCA_050739815.1 Pseudomonas sp.
CGGCCACCGGGAACGACATGGTCGGCGCGTGGAAGCCGTAATCGATCAGGCGCTTGGCCACGTCATCGACGCTGATGCCGCTGCTGTCCTTCAGCGGGCGCAGGTCGAGGATGCACTCATGGGCAACCAGGCCGTTGCTGCCGGCGTAGAGCACCGGGTAATGCTCTTCCAGGCGGCTGGCGATGTAGTTGGCGCTGAGGATCGCCAACTGCGAGGCGCGCTTGAGGCCTTCGCCGCCCATCATCTTCAGGTACATCCAGGAGATCGGCAGGATGCTGGCGCTGCCATAGGGCGCGGCGCTGACTGCGCCTTGCTGGTGCTGGCTGTGGCCATGGCCGGGCAGGAAGGGAATCAGGTGCGCCTTCACCCCAATCGGGCCGACGCCTGGGCCGCCGCCACCGTGGGGAATGCAGAAGGTCTTGTGCAGGTTGAGGTGCGAGACGTCGCCGCCGAACTTGCCCGGTGCGCAGAGGCCGACCATCGCGTTCATGTTGGCGCCGTCGATATACACCTGGCCGCCGTTGTCATGGACGATGGCGCAGATTTCGCGGATGCCTTCTTCAAACACGCCATGAGTCGAGGGGTAGGTGATCATCAGCGCGGCCAGGCGCTCTTTGTGTTCTTCGGCCTTGGCGCGCAGGTCGTCGATATCGACGTTGCCACGGGCGTCGCAGGCGGTGACCACCACGCGCATGCCGGCCATGTTGGCGGTGGCCGGGTTGGTACCGTGGGCGGACGAGGGGATCAGGCAGATGTCGCGCAGAGCATCGCCACGGCTGGCGTGGTAGGCGCGGATCGCCAGCAGGCCGGCGTATTCGCCCTGGGAACCGGCGTTGGGCTGCAAGGACACGGCGTCGTAGCCGGTGCAGGCGCAGAGCATGGCTTCCAGCTCATCGGTCAGTTGCTGGTAGCCCTGGCTTTGTTCGGCCGGCACGAAGGGGTGCATGCCACCGAAGGCGGCCCAGGTGATTGGGATCATCTCGCTGGCGGCATTGAGTTTCATGGTGCAGGAACCCAGCGGGATCATCGTCCGATCCAGCGCCAGGTCCTTGTCGGCCAAGCGGCGCAGGTAGCGCATCAGCTCGGTTTCCGAGTGATAGCGGTTGAACGAGGGGTGCTGGAGGAACGTCGATTCGCGCAGCAGCGCGGCCGGCAGGCGCGAGTGGGTGCTAGCGGCCAAGGCGGCGAAATCCGGCAGGCTCTGGCCGTCGGCGAACAGCGCCCAGAGGCTCTCGATATCGGCCTGGGTGGTGGTTTCGTCGAGCGACAGGCCGAGGTGTTGGGCATCGACTTCGCGCAGGTTGATCTGCTGCGCACGGGCCTTGGCCTGCAGCGCAGCGGTCTGGGTGCCGGTGTCGAGGGTCAGGGTGTCGAAGAAGTGCGCCTGCTCGACCGGTTGACCGAGCTGGGCCAGGCCCTCGGCAGCGATTGCCGTCAGCCGGTGCACGCGCTGGGCGATCTGAATCAGGCCTTGCGGGCCGTGGTAGACGGCGTACATGCCGGCGATGTTGGCCAGCAGGACCTGCGCGGTGCAGATGTTGCTGGTGGCCTTCTCGCGGCGGATGTGCTGTTCGCGGGTCTGCATAGCCAGGCGGAAAGCCGGCTTGCCGTGACGGTCGATCGACACGCCGACCAAACGGCCCGGCATGTCGCGCTTGAACGCGTCGCGGGTGGCGAAATAGGCCGCGTGCGGGCCGCCGAAACCCAGCGGCACACCGAAGCGCTGAGCGCTGCCGAGGGCCACGTCGGCGTCGAATTCGCCCGGCGGGGTCAGCAGTGTCAGTGCCAGCAGATCGGCGGCTACCGCGACTAGGGCGCCGGCCGCGTGGAAGCGCTCGACCAGCGCGCGATAGTCGAAAATATCGCCGCCGCTGGTGGGGTATTGCAGCAGGCAGCCGAAGTAGGCCGAGGCGTCGCCGATGGCGCTTTCGTCACCGACCACCACCTCGATACCCAAGGGCTCGGCACGGGTGCGCAGCACGTCGAGGGTTTGCGGGTGGCAATGCTGTGAGGCGAAGAAGGCCTGGCTGGCCTTGTTTTTCGCCAGGCGCTTGCAGAAGGTCATGGCCTCGGCGGCGGCGGTGGCTTCATCGAGCAGCGAGGCGTTGGCGATTTGCAGGCCGGTGAGGTCGCAAATCATGGTCTGGAAGTTCAGCAGCGCTTCCAGACGGCCTTGGGAAATTTCCGGCTGGTAGGGCGTGTAGGCGGTGTACCAGGCGGGGTTTTCCAGCAGGTTGCGCAGGATCGGCGCCGGGGTGTGGGTGCCGTAGTAGCCCTGGCCGATGTAGGTCTTGAACAACTGGTTCTTCGCGGCGATGGCTTTGATCGCGGCAAGGGCGTCGGCCTCGCTCTGGCCGGCCGACAGGTCGAGCACGCTGGTGCCCTTGATGCTGTTGGGGATGACGCTGGCGCTCATCGCTTCCAGGGAGTCATAGCCGAGCAGGTCGAGCATGGCCTGCACGTCGGCGTCACGCGGGCCGATATGGCGGGCGATGAATTCGTTACGGGTGTCTAGGGAGATGGTCATGCGCTATTCCTCAGGCGTCGGCGTTGGCGTTGAGCAGACGGTCATAGCCGGCCTGGTCGAGCAGATTGGCCAGGGCTGCGTTGTCTTCAAGCTGCATGCGGAAAAACCAGCCCGCACCGAGGGCGTCCTGGTTGACGATTTCCGGGCTGTTTTCGAGCGCGGCGTTGACCTCGACGATCTCGCCGGCCAGCGGCATGGCGATGCTGCTGGCGGCCTTCACCGATTCCAGTACGGCGACTTCAGCGCCCGCCTGGTGAGCGCCCAACTCCGGCAATTGCACATACACCACGTCACCGAGGGCGTCTTGGGCGAATGGGGTAATCCCTACGGTTACCAGACCATCACTGTCCAATCGCAGCCATTCGTGTTCGGTGGTGAAGCGTAATTCGCTCATGGAAACTCCTAGGTCGTCAGGCTTGCCCGTGTGGGCTTATAGGGATATGCGCGCCGCCCGTTGAGGGCGCTGGCTGACAGCGGCTAGAGCAAGGGTGATGCCATTTATATAAAAGCTATATAAAACAATTACTTAATTGTTTAGTTCGAAGGACTTGGGCAAACCTTTGTAGTGAAAGCTTTACAGCTGCTGGAGAGCAACTCTCTAAAGCGGGAGAGTACCCATAGAATCAGTGGGTTAGCGTGCTCTGTAATGAAGTCGTAACGCTGTATCGATTTCGCTACGAGATGCGCGAGGGAAGCGCTTCACGCGAGCTTTCATAGAGAGGGATTGGCTATGGCTCGCGCGCATGGGGTTTGAGGCTAATGTCACGCCTCACACCCTCATTCCCGCACAGGCGGGCATCCAGGCGGTTGAAGGTGTCGAGCAGAGTGCCCTCACGCTTCATCGTTCACGCGCATCTGGCTAGGCAGTTAGCCAGTTAGCCGGTCTCAGCCTTTGCCAGGAATACCGTATTTGCGCAGCCGATTGGCGATGGCGGTGTGCGAGGTTTGCAGGCGTACGGCCAGTTGTCGGCTGGAGGGGTAGTTGACGTAGAGCTTTTCCAGCAGACCTCGTTCGAAGCCCTCGACGGCTTCTTCCAGGCTGCTCACTTCAGCGTCGGCCTGGCGCGCCACGGAGGTGCCGGCGATATCCAGGTCGCCAATATCCACCAGCGGGCTTTCGCAAATGGCCGCGGCGCGGAAGATCACGTTTTGCAGCTGCCGCACATTGCCCGGCCAGCGATTGCTCAGTAGCGCAGGGTAAGTCCCGGGTGTCAGCCGACAGGTTGGCCGTTGGATTTGCGCGCAGGCCTGCTGCATGAAATGCCGGGCCAGCAGCAGGATGTCATGGCCGCGCTCGCGTAGCGGCGGTACTTCCAGGTTGAGCACGTTCAGGCGGTAGAACAGGTCTTCACGGAAGCTGCCTTCGCCGACCATTTTTTCCAGGTTGCGGTGGGTGGCGCTGAGGATGCGCACGTTGACCTTCATTTCGCGGTCGCCGCCGACTCGACGGAAACTGCCATCGCTGAGAAAGCGCAGCAGCTTGGCTTGCAGGTAAGGCGACATCTCGCCGATCTCATCGAGGAACACCGTGCCCTGGTTGGCCAGTTCCAACAGGCCGGGTTTGCCACCGCGCTGGGCGCCGGTGAACGCGCCGGGGGCATAGCCGAACAATTCGCTCTCGGCGAGGTTCTCCGGCAAGGCCGCGCAGTTCAGGGCCAGGAACGGCGCAGTGCAGCGCGGGCTGAGGGCGTGGCAAGCGCGCGCCACCAGTTCCTTGCCGGTGCCGGTTTCCCCTTGGATCAGCAGCGGCGCGTCGAGCGTGGCGATGCGTTGGGCGCGGGCTTTCAGCGTGCGCACCGGCGGTGAATCGCCGAGCAACGAATCGAAGCCTTCGGCGTGATCATGGTGCAGGGCCGCCAGGCGTTCGCCGATGCGGTTCGGCACATACAGGGTCAGCAGGCCACCGGCCAGTTGCTGTTGGTCGTCTGCGAGCCCATCGGTAATCGGCATGGCATCGAGAAGTAGCGCTTGACCCTTGAGTGAGACTTCGCGCATCGGCAGGCGAAAGCCGTGCTCGATCAGTGTGGGTTGCAGGGGCTGGTCGTCGAACAGCGCGGCCAGCGGCTCACCGGTGGGTTCGTGCCCGCACAGGGCGATAAACGCCGGATTGGCCAGCAGCACATGGCCCGAGCCATCCACCGCCAACACCGGGTCGGGCATGGCGGCCAGCAGGGCGTCGAGTTGCAGGCGCCGACGTTGGCCGGGGAGGATGTCCACCACATGTACGTCCTGCACCCCATGCAGACGCATCAAGGCGTCGCGCAGTTCTTCCAGCACGCTCGGGCTGAGGGTCGGGGCGTCGATATAGACGTTGGGCGGGATCATCTCCACGGCATCCAGATTGAGATTGCGCCCGCCGAGCAGGGCGAGCACTTCCTGGGTGATACCAACGCGGTCGATAAAGGTGACGTGAATGCGCATGCAGGGAAACTGAACAGTAAGTGGTAGGCGGGAGTGGCGGCCAGTATGCCCGCTGACCCGCGCTTGGCCAAACCGGCGTGCCGAAAGCGCGTCAGCCGTGCCGATCAGACGGGGCTGACGGCGAAGCCGCAGCGACGCCAGCGACTCCCTGACAGCACAGCCAATCCCAGTTAGTCTCAATCCTCATTCAACAAGGAAGTCTGCATGCTTCAGTCCGTGACGTTGCAAGCCGGTCTCTGGGGGTGGTTGGCCGCCAGCAGTTTGCTGATCGGCGCCGCGCTTGGCTTATTTTGCCGCTTACCGAAGCAGGCGCTGGCCTCAGTGATGGCCTACGGCAGCGGGGTGCTGATTGCGGCGTTGTGTTTCGAACAAATTCCCGAGGCCGAGCGCCTCGGTGGGCTAGGGCCGACGCTGGCAGGCTTGCTGTCTGGCGGCGTGATGTTTGTGTTGGCTAGCCAGGGCTTGGATCGGCTGGAGGCCAAGCACCGGGCTAACGCCAGCTCGTTGGTGGGTTTGTTGATCGCGGCAGGCGCTTTTCTGGATGGGATTCCCGAGTCGTTGGGCTTAGGGCTGAGCCTGTTGGATGGCGGCCAGGTCAGCGTGGTGATGCTGGTGGCGATCTTTTTGGCCAACCTGCCGGAGGGGCTTGCGAGTGCTGCCGGCCTGCGCGAAGGGGGGAGCAGCCGGCTCTATGTGTTTGCTTTGTGGGGCAGCATTGCCTTGTTATCTGGCTTCGCTTCGATGGCAGGACCTGCGTTTTTCATCGATCTGGATGCCGCTTGGCTGGCCTTTGCGCTGGGCTTCTCCGCGGGGGCGGTGCTGTGCATGTTGGTCGATACGCTCATTCCGGAGGCGTTCGAGAGCACCCATGCGTTGACAGGTTTGATTACCTTGGCGGGTTTTATGACGGCCTTTGCTTTGCATCATTCGGCTTAGGGATAGGCGCGGCATGTTGAATCTCCTGGCGTCGTTACTGATTGG
>JBOICE010000085.1:0-3212 GCA_050739815.1 Pseudomonas sp.
TTCTGCTGACTCGCTCATCGTTTCACCTCAAAACCTTGCTGCACGTTGAAGGCTGCCAAAACACTGCTGGAAGCGCGAAAAGGGCTGTGAAAACAGATCGACCAGGAAGGATAACGCCCAAAGAACGACGGGCAACGTCCTTCCGCAGTCGGAATGGACGGCACAGGAGCCAGAAAGGACTTACTCATCACAACAGGATCTCCGCCACTCTCGCCTGTACGACTCAGGCTGGGTAATGCTGGCGGAGAACAACGAGCGCACAGGCCGCAGAGCAGCCCGCACGCCAGACAACGCCCTCCGCGATGCCGTGGACTGCGACAGGCCGGTCTCCGGGCTTACGAGCAGAACACCTTAGCTATGGGGTGTTCGCAAAACCGCACCTTCCCGTGCTGCGCACAGTGGCTGAAAGCGGTTTCTTGACTCGTCTACCGTTGCGGGGGCAGCGCCGGAATAGTTTTGCCTAACTGTTCAAAAAGTGAACAACCGCAGAAACGCACCGGCTTCCCTGTTTCACCCCTGGCTGGGGGCACCTGAAGCAAGGCAGGCAGGGTAGAGGGTTGGGGGGTGGAGCGTCAACGCCAGCACATGGGCGCAGAGCTCGGCGGCTGCGGGCCGGGGTGGCAGGCGCCCCGCTGAGCTATCAGCGTTTACGGCAGAGGGTCAGACCATCGCCAAGGGGCAGCAGGGACAAATCCAGACGCTGATCGTTTTTCAGGCGCCGATTGAGGCTCTGGATGGCGCGGGTGTCGGCGCTGTCGGGCGACGGCTCCAGCACTCGCCCGCTCCACAGGGTGTTGTCGAACAGGATCAAACCGCCAGGGCGGGCCAGCACCAGGGCATGCTCCAGATAAACCGGATAGTTGGCCTTGTCGGCATCGATAAAGATCAGATCGAAGGTTTCGCTCTGCCCTTCTCGCTCCAATAGGCCTAGGGTTTCCAGGGCCGGAGCCAAACGCAGATCGATGCGCTCCTGTACGCCCGCCTGGAGCCAGTAGCGACGGGCAGTGGCGTTGTAGTCGCCGGGCAGGTCGCAGCAGATCAGTTGGCCATCTTCCGGCATGGCGCTGGCCATCCAGAGCGCGCTGTAGCCCGTGAAAGTACCGATTTCCAGCAGACGCTTGGCCCCCGTCAGTTGGACCAGCAACGCCATGAACTGGCCCTGCTCCGGGGCGATTTGCCAGCGTGCCATTGGCAAGGCTTGAGTTTCCTCGCGCAGGCGCCTGAGCAGCGGTGTTTCACGCAGGGAGACATCGAGCAAATAGTGATACAGCGTGTCGTCGAGGCTCAGGGTACGGCCGGTCATGCGGCACTCCTCTGTCGATAAGGGCACTGGCGGATGAGCGCGTTCGGGTCAGGGCGTGCGAGCGAGGCTGGCTGGATTGAGCACCCGCTTGGCGTCCAGGTAACTCTTCTGCCAATAGGCAGTCGCCAGGCTATCCAGGCGCACGGTGCCGCCTGTGGAGGGGGCGTGAACGAAACGCCCTTCCCCGACATAGATCCCCGCATGGCTGACCTGAGCGCCGCCATTGGTAGCGAAGAACACCAGATCGCCCGTCTGCAGCGCATCACGCCGCACACTCGGCGCGCGCATGCCGATCATCTCGCGGGTTGAGCGCGGCAAGGCGATGCCGGCAGCATCCCGGTAAACGTAACCGATCAGGCCGCTGCAATCGAAGCCGCTGGCTGGGGTATTGCCGCCATAACGATAAGGCGTGCCGAGCAACCCCAAGGCGCGGAACAGCACATCATCGGCGCTGCCACTTTGCTCGGTTTGGGTGTTGAAAACGCTTTCTGGAGGGGGGGGATTGCTCGCGCAGGCAGTTAGCAGCGCGGCGAGTAAGACGAGGGCGAAGCGGGCCGTAGCGGGCATAAGCGAGGCGGCTCTGATTCTTAGTGCGCTCTACTCTGCCGTGAGGCACGACCGCGCGCAAGCTTTGCGCTTGCGCGGGTTGAACTCAATGAAGATTAAGGGTGCAGCGGATTGTGGCTAACCGAAGCCAACGCCAAGGCGCGCTTGGCCTCGATGAAGGTACGGCTCCAGTATTTATCCTCCAGGCTATCCACCCGCACACCGCCGCTGCGGCTGCTGGAAGAATGGATGAACTGATCATCGCCAAGGTAGATACCGGCGTGGCTGACCCGGCCACGGCCGTTGGTGCTGAAGAACAACAGGTCGCCCGGCTCAAGCTCGGTGCGCGCCACCAGCGGTGCATCGAGATTGATCATTTCGCGGGTGGAACGCGGCAGGCTCATACCGGCTTCTTCTTTGAAGAGATAACCGATAAAACCGCTGCAATCGAAACCGGAAGAAACCGAGGTACCGCCAAAACGGTAGCGGGTGCCTACCAGCGACAGACCGTGTGCCAGGATACTGTCGGCAAAAGTCGGCAGTTCGTAGGGCTTGTCTTGTGCAAAGTTCGGCAATTGCTCGGTGGTTTGCTCTTCAGCAATCGGCTGGGGAGCTTCGGCGACCTGCGGCTTCGGCGAGTGACCGGCGCAAGCAACCAGGAAGAATGAGAGTGCGAGAGGCACGAGGGGTGCGAAGCGCTTTAGCATGGGCACGACCGTGTCGGATTTTTATGAAGCCGCGACTATGCCTTCCATCACCCCCATATGCAAATTTAATTAGCCCGAATGTGACCTAGTAGCTCCGGCAGAACATCTAAGGCCCTACCCCGCAAATGCACATCCACCAGCCCGCTCAGGTCGCTGTGCGCCGGGTTGATTTCGGCAGTAAAGCCTCCGGCCTGGCGGGTGCGCACGACCGGTTCGACGATATACGGGAAGCTCGCCGTGGTCCCCACCGCCAGCACTAGGTCGAAGCCTTTGCGTAGCTCGGCGTAAAGCCTGTCGATGGCCAGCTCCGGCAGCATCTCCTCGAACAGCACCACCGGCGGTCGTAGAATGCCGCCGCATTGCACGCACTTTGGCGGCAGCGGGCGTTCCAGATGCTGCGCCAACTCAGCGCTCTCGGCGCCACAGGACTGGCAGAACAACGGCGCCAGCTCGCCATGAATCTCGATCAGCCGCTCAGCCGGGCTACCCGCCGCGCGGTGGTAGCCATCGATATTCTGCGTTAGCACCCAGCAACCGGGTTTGCGCCGTTGCAGTTCGGCGATAGCGTAATGACCGGCATTCGGTTTGGCGCCCAGACAGGCCTTGCCCAGTTGGGCCAGGTATTTCCAGCACAGGGCAGGATCGCGCTGCAACAT
>JBOICE010000086.1:0-9961 GCA_050739815.1 Pseudomonas sp.
GCCTGCAGAAATGCCGCGCCCAAGGTGCCGCCAATCACGATCAAAGCCGCCGGACCATTCAACAAGGCACCGACATGCCCACCCTCGAGGTAATTACCACCAAGGATGGCCACGAACGCCAGAATGACCCCGATAAGGCTCAGTACATCCATTACAGGCAGAGCTCCATTACAGACAGGCCTCAAGCAAATGCCGGCCAATATCGTCGAGACTGTAGATAGCGTCGGCCAGGTCAGCCTTCACTATCGCCATGGGCATGCCATAAATCACGCAACTGGCTTCATCCTGAGCCCACACCTGACTGCCGCCTTGCTTCAGCAAGCGTGCACCCTCCCGACCATCTGCGCCCATGCCAGTGAGCACCACGGCCAGCACTTTGTCGTTGAACGACTTGGCCGCCGAACCGAAGGTGATATCCACGCAGGGCCGGTAGTTCAAACGCTCATCGCCCGGCAGAATTTTTACCGCGCCACGGCCATCGATCATCATCTGCTTACCGCCCGGCGCCAACAGGGCTAGGCCAGGGCGTAACAGATCACCATCCTCGGCTTCTTTGACGTTGATGCGGCAGAGCTTATCCAGGCGCTCGGCAAAAGCCTTGGTGAACGCGGCCGGCATATGCTGGATGAGGACTATCGGAGTCGGAAAGTTGACCGGTAGCTGCGTCAGCACCCGCTGCAGTGCCACCGGCCCCCCTGTCGAAGTGCCGATGGCCAGCAGCTTGTAGGCCTTGCGCTTGGGCATAGCGCTGATCGTCGATGAGCTGCTCGAGGCCGTCGGCACTGCGGCACGCGGCAGAGTGCTGGGGCGGCCGGCCGGCGCCGTTGCCGTTGCCGAACTCGGCGCTGGCGACGCTACGGGTGAAGCCGTGTAATTGCTGTAGCGTCGATTACTGCGGGCGATGCTATGCACCTTCTCGCAGAGCAGCTGTTTAACTTTTTCCGGGTTACGCGAAATGTCTTCGAAATTCTTCGGCAGAAAATCCACGGCCCCAGCATCCAACGCATCCAGCGTCACCCGGGCGCCTTCGTGGGTCAGCGAAGAGAACATCAACACCGGCGTCGGGCAGCGCTGCATGATGTGTCGCACGGCGGTGATGCCGTCCATCATCGGCATCTCGTAGTCCATGGTGATGACGTCCGGCTTCAGCGCGAGCGCCTGGTCGATCGCCTCACGGCCATTGGTGGCAGTGCCGATCACCTGGATATTCGGATCGGCGGAGAGAATCTCCGAGACGCGCCGGCGGAAGAAGCCGGAGTCGTCCACCACCAGGACCTTAACTGCCATAAACACTCCTAAAAACCTGTTCAGTATCAGCTTGCGCTTGCTTATGCGGCGTTGAAACGAACTCAAAATGCTCATTCACCGCGCGCAAACTCGGCTCGGGCATCCTGCTTCGCTCTACCTCCTGCATCCATGCAGTAGTGCGCTTTCTAGCCTGTTTTCGCCTTGCCCGAGCGGCGCTCGACTAGATCTTGAACAGGTTCTAACTAGCGCTGACCAACACTGGCCAGACCGCCAAAAATCACATACGCCGTGCGTAACGCTTGAGCATGCTGGGCACGTCAAGAATCAGCGCAATCCGCCCGTCACCGGTGATGGTTGCCCCGGACATGCCAGGAGTGCCTTGCAGCATTTTGCCGAGCGGTTTGATCACCACCTCTTCCTGGCCGACCAACTGGTCGACGACAAAACCAATGCGTTGGGTACCGACCGAAAGAATCACCACATGCCCCTCGCGCTGCTCCTCATGAACTGCACCGCTGACCAGCCAGCGCTTGAGGTAGAACAACGGCAGGGCCTTGTCGCGGACAATCACGACTTCCTGACCATCCACCACGTTGGTGCGCGACAGGTCGAGGTGGAATATCTCGTTGACGTTAACCAGCGGGAAGGCAAAGGCCTGGTTGCCCAGCATCACCATGAGCGTGGGCATGATCGCCAAGGTCAGCGGCACCTTGATGACTATCTTGGTGCCCTGGCCCTTGGCCGAGTAGATGTTGATGATGCCGTTGAGCTGGGAAATCTTGGTTTTCACCACATCCATGCCAACGCCACGACCGGACACATCGGAAATCTCGGTCTTGGTCGAGAAGCCTGGTGCGAAGATCAGGTTGTAGCACTCAGCCTCGCTCAGGCGCTCGGCGGCATCCTTGTCCAGCACGCCCTTTTCAACCGCCTTGGCACGTAGCACATCGGGGTCCATGCCATTGCCATCGTCGGAAATCGACAAGAGGATATGGTCGCCTTCCTGCTGGGCTGCCAAGACGATTTTGCCGCCGCGACTCTTGCCATTTGCTTCGCGCTGCTCGGGCGACTCAATGCCATGGTCGACGGAGTTGCGCACCAAGTGCACGAGCGGGTCGGCCAGCGCCTCGACGAGATTCTTGTCGAGGTCGGTTTCCTCACCCACCAGTTCCAGATTGATTTCTTTCTTCAGGCTGCGAGCCAAATCGCGTACCAGTCGAGGGAATCGCCCGAAGACCTTCTTGATCGGCTGCATCCGCGTTTTCATCACTGCGGTCTGCAGGTCGGCAGTCACCACGTCGAGATTGGACACGGCCTTGGCCATGTTCTCATCGTCGCTGTTCAAACCTAGACGCACCAGCCGGTTACGCACCAACACCAGTTCGCCGACCATGTTCATGATCTCGTCCAGGCGCGCGGTATCCACGCGCACCGTGGTTTCCGCCTCACTGGCTGGCGGGGCTTTCTCTGCAGCAACCGCAGCCGGTGCAGAAGCAGGTGCGGCAATAGCTTTTGTGGGTTCAACCTTGGCTGCAGCTTTTACCGCCGGCTTGCTCGGTACCACAGGCTTGGCTGGGGCGGCAGGCTCGACGAATTTGCCCCGGCCATGCAACTGATCCAGCAAAGCTTCGAATTCATCGTCGGTAATAGTGTCACCAGCACTCGCAGCCATAGTGGCGACCGCCTCGACTGGCGCGCTAGCAGCGCTAACTGGCTCTACGGACTTGCCTTTGCCATGCAACTGATCGAGCAACGCTTCGAATTCGTCATCGGTAATCTCGTCACCGGCACCAGCAGTGGCTGCGACTTTGGCCGGCGCTACTGTACTAGGCGCAGCTACAACTGTGGCGGCAGGTACAGCGGCGAATTGGCCCTTGCCATGCAGTTGATCAAGCAGCGACTCGAATTCGTCATCGGTAATTTCATCGGCAGCGCCAACGGCTAAAGCTGCGCCATGGGTTTGCGACTCGTCATTGAGGGCATCCAGCAGTCGCTCGAACTCGCTATCCGTGATGTCTCCTGACGCCGACGCCTCAGCAACGGTTTCAACAGGGCCCCCGACAGCCTCAAGCTCTTGCTCGGTCTGCGGCTCAGCCAGGCGCGTCAACGCCGCCAGTAACTCCGGCGTGGCCGGAGTCGGTGTAGTGCGCTCGCGCACGTCGGAAAACATCCCATTGACCGCATCCAGCGCTTCCAGGACGACGTCCATCAACTCTGAATCGACGCGCCGCTCACCCTTACGCAGGATATCGAACACGTTTTCGGCAATATGACAGCATTCCACCAGCTCATTCAGCTGGAGGAAACCGGCGCCACCTTTGACGGTATGGAAACCGCGAAAAATTGCATTGAGCAGATTCGAGTCATCTGGCCGGCTTTCCAGCTCGACCAGTTGCTCGGATAACTGCTCAAGAATCTCGCCGGCCTCAACCAGGAAGTCCTGGAGGATTTCTTCATCGGCGCCGAAGCTCATTGGTGTGCTCCCTAAAACCCAAGGCTGGATAGCAGATCGTCAACATCGTCTTGAGTGGATGCGACATCTTCACGCTTATCGGCATGAATCTGCGGACCTTCACCACGGGAAGGCTCTTTTTGTTGTTCTTGTTCGGCACGTAGCACTTCGTGGTCGTGTTCGATACCGGCAAAACGGTCGACTTGACTGGCCATCAGCACCAGCTTCAGCAGATTGCTTTCCACTTCCGTGACGAGCTGGGTAACGCGCTTGATTACCTGGCCGGTAAGGTCCTGGTAGTCCTGTGCGAGCAGAATATCGTTGAGGTGACCAGACAATTTGCTGTTATCACGCTCACTGCGAGCGAGGAACAACTCGATACGTTTGGCCAGCTCACGGAAAGCTTCAGCACCCAGTTCGCGGCGCATAAAGCGCCCCCAGTCGGCACTCAGACTTTGTGCTTCATCACTCAGATCATTGACCAGCGGCGCGCTCTGCTCGACCAGATCCATGGTGCGATTGGCCGCTTTTTCAGTCATCGTCACCACGTAGTTCAGCCGCTCAGTAGCATCGGTGATCTGCGAGGCTTCCTGCGCATAGGGCATCCGCGGGTCGAGCTGAAAATTGACGATAGCGTTGTGCAACTCACGCGTGAGCTTGCCCACTTCGTGATACAGCCCGCGGTCGCGCGCCTTGTTCAGCTCGTGGATAAGTTGCACCGCTTCGCCGAAATTACCGTTTTCCAGGCTATCCACCAGCTCACGGGCATGGGACTTCAGGGTCGATTCGAGATCACCCATTGGTAAATCGTTTTGCTCCATAGTGCCCCCACGGCTGACATCAGCCGTTAACTCGCTCGAAGATTTTTTCGATCTTCTCTTTCAGCACTTGGGCCGTGAACGGTTTAACCACATAACCATTCACCCCGGCTTGCGCCGCTTCGATAATTTGGTCGCGCTTGGCTTCAGCGGTCACCATCAACACCGGCAACTGCTTCAAGCGCTCATCGGCCCGCACTGCGCGCAACAAATCGATGCCAGTCATGCCCGGCATGTTCCAGTCGGTGACTAGAAAATCGAAGCTGCCGCTTTGCAGCATCGGCAGTGCAGTGGTGCCATCATCGGCCTCAGCGGTATTGGTGAATCCCAAGTCACGCAAGAGGTTCTTGATGATCCGTCGCATCGTTGAGAAGTCGTCAACGATGAGGATTTTCATGTTTTTGTCCAAGTCGACCTCCGTACAGTCCTAAACGTATTCAGCACCTGAATACGCCGTTCAATCGTGAAACTGGCAGTACCGCTCAGCTCGCGCGCCACTCGCTCAAGCGTGCACGCAAACGCGCGGCACACTGGCTATGCAACTGACTGACCCGCGACTCGCTGACCCCTAGGACTTCGCCAATTTCCTTGAGATTCAGTTCTTCGTCGTAATACAGCGACAACACCAACTGCTCGCGCTCCGGCAGGTTGGCGATGGCATCCGCCAGCGCCGATTGGAAGCGTTCATCTTCCAGATCGCGTGAAGGCTCGAAATGGGTGATACCTGCGTCTTCACGCAGACCGGTATGCTCGCCGTCCTGTAACAGGTCGTCGAAACTGAACAAGCGGCTGCCCAAAGTGTCGCCAAGAATGCCGTAGTAATCCTCGAGACTCAATTGGAGTTCGGCCGCAACTTCTTGATCTTTAGCGTCTCGGCCCGTTCTGGCCTCAATTTTTCTGATCGCGTCGCTGACCATCCGGCTATTTCGATGCACCGAGCGCGGCGCCCAATCCCCCTTGCGCACCTCGTCCAGCATAGAGCCACGGATGCGAATGCCGGCGAAAGTCTCGAAGCTGGCGCCTTTCGTGGAGTCATACTTTTTCGAGGCTTCGAGCAGGCCAATCATGCCGGCCTGGATCAAGTCTTCGACCTGAACGCTGGCTGGCAGACGCGCCAGCAAGTGGTAGGCGATACGCTTGACCAGCGGTGCATAGCGCTCGATCAACTGGTGCTGGGAATCCTGCGCCTGTGCCTTGCTATACATACGAAGTCCATTGGCTGCTGTCATACGGCCTGATCAGCGATCGGTTGCTGCACCAGACGCTCGACGAAAAATTCCAAATGCCCACGGGGGTTGGCCGGTAACGGCCAGGTGTCGACTTTCTGAGCTATAGCTTTGAACGCCAGCGAGCACTTCGAACGAGGGAAGGCCTCATAGACCGCGCGCTGCTTCTGCACCGCCTTACGCACCGTCTCATCGTAAGGCACCGCGCCGACGTACTGCAGCGCCACGTCAAGGAACCGATCGGTCACTTTGGTCAGTTTGGCGAAGAGGTTACGACCTTCTTGCGGGCTATGTGCCATGTTGGCCAGCACGCGGAAACGGCTCATGCCGTGGTCACGATTGAGCAGCTTGATCAGCGCATAGGCGTCAGTGATCGAGGTCGGCTCATCGCACACTACTACTATGACTTCCTGAGCCGCCCGCACGAAGCTGACCACCGCATCGCCAATCCCGGCGGCGGTATCGATCACCAGCACATCGAGGTTGTCACCGATCTCGCTGAATGCCTGGATCAACCCGGCATGCTGCATCGGCGTGAGGTGCACCATGCTTTGCGTGCCCGAGGCTGCCGGCACTACGCGAATACCGCCAGGCCCCTGCAGCAGCACATCGCGCAGTTCGCACTCGCCACTGATGACGTCGGCCAAGGTGCGCTTCGCCGTCAAGCCGAGCAGCACATCGACGTTCGCCAAACCGAGGTCGGCGTCCATCAACATCACCCGCCGACCGAGATCGGCTAGCGCCAGGGAGAGATTCACCGACACATTGGTCTTGCCGACGCCGCCCTTGCCGCCGGTCACCGCGATCACCTGTACGGGATGCATACCCATGTTATCTACACACCTTGTCTAACTTCGACTGGGGCCATTTGGCTGGTTTCGTTCGGATCATCCTGAACGGTACAAGGCACATGCTCTATGCCTGAAAACTCTTGTCTCTGCCCCGCGCCTAGCCTGCACGTCGCGCAGGGCTTTGGTAAAGACCGGCAAACAGGTCGGCCATGGCATCTTCGCTCGGATCTTGCGGCGCTTGCAGGCTGACGGCACGGCTGACCAACTGATGACTGCGTGGAACCTGCAGATCATCTGGAATTCGCGGCCCATCCGCCAGATAGGCTACCGGTAGATGCTGGCTTATAGCCAGACCTAAAACCTCGCCCAGACTGGTGGCTTCATCCAGCTTGGTCAGGATACAGCCGGACAAACCACAGCGCTTGTAGCTATGGTAAGCCGCCTTGAGTACCTGGCTCTGACTGGTCGCAGCCAGAACCAGATAATTTTTCGCTTTCACCCCACGCCCAGCCAGCGTCTCCAGCTGCATCTGCAGCGCAGGATCGTTGCCCGGCAGGCCGGCGGTATCGATCAACACCATGCGCTTGCGGGCTAAGGGCACGAGCGCCTGAGTCAGCGACTGGCCCGGATCCACCTGAGTCACTGAGACATTGAGAATTCGCCCCAGGGTCTTCAGTTGTTCCTGTGCGCCAATCCGATAGCTATCCATGCTCACCAGAGCAATGTTCTGCGCGCCGTACTTCAAGACGTAGCGGGCTGCCAGCTTGGCCAGGGTGGTGGTTTTGCCCATGCCGGCCGGGCCGACCAGCGCGATCACGCCCCCCTCTTCCAGCGGCTCGTCCTTGGGCGTACGGATTGCGTGGGCCAGATGCGCTAGCAGCATCCGCCAGGCCTGCCGCGGTTCGGCGACATTCGCGACGCGCTCCAGCAACGTGCGCGACAACTCGGCGGAAAGGCCCATGCGTTGCAGCCGACGCCATAGATTGGCCTGCTGCGGACGGCGGCTTTGGAGCTGCCCCCAGGCCATGGAGCCGAGCTGGACTTCGATCAATTCGCGTAACCCATGCAACTCGAAACGCATCGCATCCAGAGCACCTTGATCGGCCACCGCGGCCATGGCTGGCACAGCAACGACAGCGGCTGGCGCCGGCCGCTCATTACGTACGACCGAGGTCGGCAGCTCAGGGGCGATGACCGACTCATTGGCGAACAATTGACGGTCTTTAACGGCATCGCTGGGCGTGCGAGTGGCCAGTTCCGCCTGAGCCGAGGCAATTCGCGACTGGGTCTTGCGCAGCTCGACTTCAAGCTCCGGATTCGGCTGACGCACCGGCGCGGCAGGCACCTGGTAATCCAGAGCGGCGGTCAGCTCGACCCCACCGGCAACCCGACGGGTGCCGATGATAGACGCATCAGCGCCCAGCTCATCGCGAACCAACTTCATGGCCTGACGCATATCGGCGGCGAAAAAGCGTTTAACTTGCATGAGCTAGAGCCTCAGTTCTGACCCACCGTCGCAACGATGGTGACCTGCTTATTGTCTGGAATTTCCTGGTAGGCCAACACGTGCATATTCGGCACTGCCAACCGTGCAAACCGCGAAAGCATCGCCCGAACCGGACCGGCCACCAGCAGGATCGCTGGCTTGCCGAGCATTTCCTGGCGCTGCGCCGCATCCACCAGGGAACGCTGCAGCTTCTCGGCCATGCTGGGTTCGAGGAGGATGCCATCCTCGGAGCCCTGCCCGGCCTTCTGTAGGCTATTGAGCAATATCTGTTCCAACCTTGGCTCGAGGGTGATCACAGGCAGCTCCGGCTCTAGTCCCACAATGCTTTGCACGATTGAACGGGCCAAAGCCACACGCACCGCAGCGACCATTGCGGCGGGATCTTGACTCTTTGGTGCGACGTTCGAGATGGCCTCGGCAATGGAACGGATGTCGCGTACCGGCACCTGTTCCTGCAGCAGCGCCTGCAGGACTTTGAGCAGGGTCGACAGCGAAACCATGCCCGGCACCAGCTCCTCTGCGAGCTTCGGCGAGCTTTTCGCCAGCAGCTGCATCAACTGCTGCACTTCCTCATGCCCCAGCAGTTCGTGAGCATGCTTGTGCAGCACTTGGTTGAGATGGGTGGCCACCACGGTGCTGGCGTCGACCACGGTATAACCGAGAGATTGCGCCTGATCGCGCTGGGTCGGGTCGATCCACACCGCCTCCAGACCGAACGCCGGATCTTTGGCGGCCACGCCGTTAAGGGGGCCGAACACCTGCCCTGGGTTGATCGCCAGCTCACGCTCTGGAAAGACCTCGGCCTCGGCCAGGCTGACGCCCATCAAGGTCAACCGGTAGGCGTTCGGTTGCAGGTCCAGGTTGTCGCGGATATGCACAGAAGGCATCAGAAAGCCCATCTCCTGAGAGAGCTTCTTGCGAACCCCCTTGATCCGCGCCAGCAGTTGACCGCCCTGGTTGCGATCGACTAGCGGAATCAGCCGGTAGCCCACCTCCAGGCCGACCATGTCCACCGGCAGCACATCGTCCCAGCCGAGCTCTTTGACTTCCTGGGCCCGTTGCGCCGGCAGCAACTCCTGTTGACGCTGAACCTCCTGCACCGCGATTTCTTTGACCTGACGTTGCTTGTTGGCAATCCAGTAAGCCGCGCCGGCCGCCACCAAGCCGAGGCTGATAAAGGAAAAATGCGGCATGCCGGGCACCAGGCCCATGGCGATCATGATCGCCGCCGCAACCGCCAGCGCTCGGGGCGAGGCAAACATCTGTCGGGTGACTTGCTCACCCATGTCTTCCGAGCTGGAGACCCGGGTGACCATGATCGCCGCGGCCGTGGAGAGCAACAGCGAAGGAATCTGCGCCACCAAACCATCACCGATGGTCAGCAGGGTATAAATCCGCCCGGCATCACCCAGGCTCAGGTCATGCTGAAAAATGCCGATGGCCATGCCGCCGATCAGGTTGATGAAGAGAATCAGCAAACCGGCGACCGCATCACCACGGACGAACTTACTGGCACCGTCCATGGAGCCGTAGAAGTCGGCCTCCTGGGCCACTTCGGTACGGCGCCTTTTGGCCTCCGCCTGCTCGATCAAGCCCGCATTCAGGTCGGCGTCGATGGCCATCTGCTTGCCCGGCATGGCGTCCAAGGTGAACCGCGCACTGACCTCGGAAATCCGCCCGGCACCTTTGGTCACCACCACGAAGTTGATGATCATCAAGATGGCGAACACGACGATACCGACCACGTAGTTGCCGCCGATCACCACCTCACCGAAGGCTTGGATCACCTGCCCTGCCGCATCATGGCCATCTTGACCATGCAGCAGAACCACCCGCGTTGACGCCACGTTCAAGGCCAGGCGCAGCAAGGTCGCGGCGAGCAAGATGGTCGGGAAAACCGCGAAGTCCAGCGGGCGCAA
>JBOICE010000087.1:0-7938 GCA_050739815.1 Pseudomonas sp.
GTCAAGTGAACCTCCGTGAGGAATTGGTTTGAGTGTCAGTCATTGTATGGCCCATTGCCAACGGCTAGACTCCAGCGCATGAAACCCTACCTGCGGCTTTGCCTCATCTTCTTGATTAGCCTGGCGCTTCCCCTGAGCGGGGTGGCAGGTGTCGTGGCGCCGTCAGAACCTTGCCCGATGAAAGCTGCGGGCATGACGATGATGGGGGATAGGGGCCAGGACTGTTGCCACGACATGGGCAGTACCTCCGATCACGGCAAGCCCTGCAAGCCTGGCCAGGAATGCAAGACCGGCAGCATGCTGCAAGTGTCGATCGTGAAGCCTCCCCTCACCTTGTCCAACCCCATCGGGGTTTCCTTCTCCAGCGACTTTCTTCCCGCCCAGGCTCCTTCCGGGGTGTGGCGCCCTCCCCGCGTTTAATTCCTGTACCAAACTGAACTCCATCCCGTAGCTACGGGGGTGGATTTACTGCGTGCGCATCCGCGCGGCGCGCAGTAGACATTTACAGGAAACCAGAACATGAACTGCAAACGCTATTGCGCAGGTTGGCCCGTCGCGGCCGCTTTGGCGGCAACCGTGCTGGCACTGCCGAGCCTGGCCGCTCCCCTGACGCTCGATGAAGCCTTGCGCTTGGCCGAAGACAATGCCCCTTCGCTGACTGCCCAGGCGGCCAAATTGGAGGCAGCCAATAGCGCTGCCATCCCGGCTGGCGAATTACCCGACCCGAAGTTACTGCTGGGCGTGCAGAACTTCCCCGTTGGCGGTCCGGATCGCTGGAGCATCGACCAGGACTTCATGACCATGCAGATGGTCGGAGTCATGCAGGAGGTGCCCAACCGCGACAAGCGCCGGGCGCGCGTCGAGGTGGCCGAGGCGGCCGTCGACCGTGCCGCGGCCGAAAGCCGGGTCGAGCGCGTCAACGTCCGTCAGGCCACCGCGCTGGCCTGGATCAGCAGCTACTCGGTGGAGCGCAAGCAGGCGCTGTTCCAGGACTTCTTCCGCGAGAACCGCCTGCTGGCCGCTGCCGTACGCGCCCAGATTGCCGGGGGCCGGGCACAGGCCGCCGATGCAGTGACGCCGAAACAGGAGGCGGCGCAGTTAGAGGAGCAACAGGACGAATTGCTCCAGCAGCGCGCACAAGCACGGGCCGCCCTGCGCCGTTGGATCGGCCCGGCCGCCGCCGAGCCGCTGGCCGGCAGCCTGCCGCAGTGGCCGATCGATGCCGCCGGCTACGCCCATAAGCTGCCCCATCACCCTGCGCTGACGACCTATGCACCTATGACCCGTGAGGCAGAAGCCAAGGTGCGCGAGGCTGAGGCGGAAAGGAAGTCCGACTGGAGCTGGGAGCTCGACTACCAGCGTCGTGGCCGTGAGTTCGGCGACATGGCGAGCGTGCAATTCAGCTTCGATCTGCCGCTGTTCCCCGGTTCCCGACAGAACCCCAAGATCGCCGCCAAACACGCCGAGCTGAATCAGCTGGAGGCCGAGCGCGAAGCCCTCGTGCGCGAGCATGCCCAACAACTGGAAAGCGATCTGGCCGAAAGCGAGCGGCTGAACCGCGCCGTGCGCCGCAGCCAGGACAGCCTGCTGCCCCTGGCCAAGGAGAAGGTGGCGCTGAGCCTGGCCAGCTACCGTGCCGGCACAGGCGACTTGGCCGCCGTCATCGCCGCCCGTCGCGAACTGATCGAGGCACGCCTCAAGCAGATTGATCTTGAGGAGCAACGAGCCCTGACCAGCGCCCGGCTGTATTTCACTTATGGGGAGAATCGCCCATGACTACGCGACTCTTGATTGCTCGAGCCGGGAAAGGGGCGCTGCTGACTGGCTTGTCGCTCGCCCTCGGCGTTGCCGGCGGTTATTGGTTCGCTCAGCAGCGCATGGACGAAAAGCCCGGCGCGGCGGCCGAACAGAGTACCAGCGCGCCAGACGAGCGGAAGGTGCTGTACTGGTACGACCCGATGGTCCCGCAGCAGAAGTTCGACAAGCCGGGCAAATCGCCCTTCATGGACATGCAACTGGTGCCCCAATACGCTGACGCGGCCGGCAACAGCGCGGCGGTCAGCATAGACCCCAGCCTGACCCAGAACCTCGGCCTGCGCCTGGCCGTGGTCACCCGCGGCCCGCTTTCCAGCAGCCTGGAGGCAGTCGGCGCACTGGCGCTCAACGAGCGGGACATCGCGGTGATCCAGGCGCGTAGCGCCGGCTTTGTCGAGCGGGTCTATGCCCGCGCGCCAGGCGATGTGCTCAAGGCGGATGCCGCCCTGGCCGACCTGTTGGTCCCGGAATGGGCAGCCGCCCAAGAGGAGTTCCTCGCGCTCAAGCGCGCTGGCGATGCCGGCCTGCTGGCCGCGGCGCGCCAACGCCTGCGCCTGACCGGGATGCCGGCGGCGCTGATTGCGCAGGTGGAGCGTAGCGGCAAACCCCAGCCGATCCTGACCCTCACCAGCCCCATTGGCGGGGTGTTGCAGGAGCTGGAGGTACGGGCCGGGATGACGGTGGCGGCCGGCGACACTCTGGCTCGCGTCAACGGCCTGGGCAGTGTCTGGCTCGCGGTGGCCATACCCGAGGCCGAGACCGGCGGGATTGCCGTTGGCCAGGCGGTTGAGGCGCGCCTCCCGGCCTTCCCGGGGGAAACACTGAACGGGACGGTCAGTGCCATCCTGCCCGAAGCGAATCTGGATAGCCGCACGGTACGGGTGCGCGTCGAGCTGCCCAACCCCGATGGCCGCTTGCGGCCCGGCATGACGGCGCAGGTGCGCCTGACGCGCTCTGCTGGGCAAGACGTGCTCTGGGTCCCGAGCGAGGCGGTGATCCGCACCGGTCGCCGGGCCCTGGTGATGCGCGCCGAAGACGCTGGGCGCTACTTCCCCGTCGAAGTCCAGCTGGGTCGGGATAACGACGGCAAGACGGTCGTCCTGCAAGGTCTCGAGGAAGGCCAGCAGGTGGTGGCCTCCGGACAATTCCTGCTCGACTCCGAGGCCAGTCTCAAGGGCATAGTCGCAACTGCCGTAGACATGCCGCTGCCCGAGGCAACGCCTGCCTTGCACGAGGCCGAGGGGCAAATCGTCGAGATCGATGACAAGGGCGTGACCCTGGCCCATGGTCCGTTCAAGACGCTGGGCATGCCCGGCATGACCATGCGCTTCCCGCTGGCCGACCCGGCCCTGGTGCTGGGGCTCAAGGCGGGTGACAAGGTGCGCGTGGCCGTGCGCCAAACCGACGATGGTTTGTTGGTTGAGCGCTTGGAAAAACTCGGCGGCCAGCCATGATCGCCGCCCTGATTCGCTGGTCGGTGGCCAACCGTTTCCTGGTGCTGCTGGCCACGTTGTTCGCCACGGCCTGGGGTATCTGGTCGGTGCAGAGCACCCCCATCGATGCGCTGCCGGACCTCTCCGATGTGCAGGTGATCATCCGCAGCCCCTATCCCGGCCAGGCGCCGCAGATAGTCGAGAATCAGGTCACCTACCCGCTGGCGACCACCATGCTCTCGGTGCCGGGGGCGAAGACGGTGCGCGGCTACTCCTTCTTCGGCGACAGCTTCGTCTATGTCATCTTCGAGGACGGCACCGACCTCTACTGGGCCCGCTCACGGGTGCTGGAGTACCTGAGCCAGATCCAGAGTCGCCTGCCGGCCAGCGCCAAACCGGCCCTGGGGCCGGACGCCACCGGGGTCGGCTGGATCTACCAGTACGCCCTGGTGGATCGCAGCGGTGGCCACGACTTGGCGCAACTGCGTGCGCTGCAGGACTGGTTCCTCAAGTTCGAGTTGAAGACCCTGGCGAACGTCGCGGAAGTGGCGACCGTCGGCGGCATGGTCAAGCAGTACCAGGTGCTGCTCGACCCACTCAAACTGGCCAGCCTGGCGCTCACCCAGGCCGAGGTGATCGAGGCCATAGGCCGGGCCAATCAGGAAACCGGTGGGGCCGTGCTGGAGATGGCCGAAACCGAATTCATGGTGCGCGCCTCCGGCTATCTGAAGACGCTCAATGATTTCCGCGCCATTCCGCTCAAGCTCGGTGCCGGTGGTGTGCCGGTGACCCTCGGCGACGTGGCGACTCTCCAGCAGGGGCCGGAGATGCGCCGTGGCATCACCGAACTCGATGGCGAAGGCGAGACGGTCGGCGGCGTGGTGATCCTGCGCAGCGGCAAGAACGCCCGCGAAACCATAGCCGCGGTCAAGGCCAAGCTGGACGAACTGAAGAGCAGCCTGCCGGCCGGGGTGGAGATAGTCACCACCTACGACCGCAGCAAGCTGATCGACCGGGCCGTGGCAAACCTCAGCCACAAGCTGCTCGAGGAGTTCATCGTCGTGGCCCTGGTCTGCGCGGCGTTCCTCTGGCACCTGCGTTCATCCCTGGTGGCCATCATCTCGCTGCCGGTTGGCATACTCATCGCTTTCATCGTCATGCGCCACCAAGGCATCAACGCCAACATCATGTCCCTCGGCGGAATCGCCATCGCCATCGGCGCCATGGTGGACGCCGCCGTGGTGATGATCGAGAACGCCCACAAGAAGGTCGAGGCCTGGCATTCGGCTCATCCAGGGGAAGAATTGAAAGGCGAGCATCACTGGCATGTGATGACCGAGGCTGCGGCGGAGGTTGGCCCGGCGCTGTTCTTCTGCCTGCTGATCATCACCCTGTCGTTCATCCCGGTATTCACCCTGGAGGCCCAGGAGGGTCGCCTGTTCGGCCCGCTGGCCTTTACCAAGACCTATGCCATGGCGGCGGCGGCCGGGCTGTCGGTGACCCTGGTGCCCGTGCTGATGGGCTACTGGATTCGCGGGCGGATTCCCAATGAGGAACAGAACCCGCTGAACCGTTGGTTGATCAGGCTCTATCAGCCGGCCCTGGATTTGGTGCTGCGCCACCCGAAAGTCACCATGTTGGTCGCCTTGCTGGTCTTTCTCAGCGCGCTCTGGCCGATCTCCCGGCTGGGCGGCGAGTTCCTGCCGCCGCTGGATGAGGGCGACCTGCTCTACATGCCCTCGGCCTTGCCCGGGCTGTCGGCGCAGAAGGCTGCCCAGCTGCTGCAACTGACCGATCGCCTGATCAAGACGGTGCCGGAAGTCGAGCACGTCTTCGGCAAGGCCGGACGTGCCGAAACCGCCACCGACCCGGCGCCGCTGGAGATGTTCGAGACCACCATCCAGTTCAAACCGAGCGAGCAGTGGCGCCCCGGTATGACCCAGGAGAAGCTGGTGGAGGAGCTGGATCGGGTGGTGCGTGTGCCCGGGCTGACCAATATCTGGATACCGCCGATCCGCAACCGCATCGACATGCTCGCTACCGGGATCAAGAGCCCGATCGGGGTGAAAGTCGCCGGCACCAACCTGACCGAGATCGACGCGGTCACCCAGGCGATCGAGCGTGCGGCCAAGAGCGTGCCGGGTGTGAGCTCGGCCCTGGCCGAGCGCCTGACTGGTGGGCGCTATATCGACGTGGCCATCGACCGTCAGGCCGCTGGGCGCTACGGGCTGAATATCGCCGATGTGCAATCCATCGTGGCCAGCGCCATAGGCGGCGAAAACATCGGGGAGACCATCGAAGGGCTGGCGCGCTTCCCGATCAACGTGCGCTATCCCCGTGAGTGGCGCGACTCGCTCGGTGCCCTGGAGCAGCTGCCGATCTACACCCCGCAGGGCAGCCAGATCACCCTGGGCAGCGTGGCGAAGATCAAGGTCACCGATGGTCCGCCCATGTTGAAGAGCGAGAACGCCCGGCCTTCCGGCTGGGTGTATATCGACGTGCGTGGCCGGGATATCGCCTCGGTGGTCGCCGACCTGCGTCGGGTCGTCGGTGCGCAGGTCAAGTTGCAGCCGGGCATGAGCCTGAGCTACTCGGGCCAGTTCGAGTTTCTCGAACGGGCCAATGCGCGGCTCAAACTGGTGGTGCCGGCCACCCTGCTGATCATCTTCGTGCTGCTCTACCTGTGCTTCGCCCGCTTCGACGAGGCCTTCTTGATCATGGCCACCCTGCCCTTCGCCCTGACCGGCGGGGTCTGGTTCCTCTACCTGCTCGGCTACAACCTTTCCGTAGCAACGGGGGTAGGCTTTATCGCCCTGGCCGGGGTGGCCGCCGAGTTCGGCGTGATCATGCTGCTCTACCTGAAGAACGCCTGGGCCGAGCGTGAAAACGGTGGCCTTAGCAGCGAAGCTGCGCTGCTCGAGGCGATTCGCGAAGGCGCGGTGCAGCGCGTGCGGCCCAAGGCGATGACGGTGGCGGTGATCATCGCCGGTTTGCTGCCGATCTTCTGGGGCAGCGGCACCGGCAGCGAGGTGATGAGCCGGATCGCCGCGCCCATGGTCGGCGGCATGGTCACCGCACCCTTGCTGTCCCTGTTCGTCATCCCGGCGGCCTACCGCTTGATGCGCCGTCGGCACCTCCCCGCTGCATCCACCATCCCTCTAGGAGAAACCGTATGAAGAACACCCTGATCGCCGTTGCAAGCAGCGTCGCTGCGCTGTCCCTTCCCATCTTGGCCGCGGACATGTCGGGCATGAAGATGGACGAGATGCCCATGAAAGGCATGCAGATGGATCAGCAAGCCGCAGCGGCGCCCTCCGCCCAGGCCAGCGGCACGATCAAGGCGATCGATGCGCAGAAGAGCACCGTCACCATCGCCCACGGTCCGGTTGCGTCCCTGAAATGGCCGGCCATGACCATGGGATTCAAGGCTACGCCTGAACAACTGACGCAATTGAAGGCAGGAGACCAGGTGGCGTTCGAGTTCAAGAGCGAGGGCATGGCGGCGACGATCATCTCGATCGAAACCATGAAGTAATAGCTTCAGGGATGGCTGGTTCGATGCTCGGGTCCTATAGCAATGCGTGGCCTATGAACGACTGATCTCACTGCCATCCTCCCTGTGTGCTCCTTTGGTTTGGAGGTTGGTCCTTGGCGCCTGAGCTAGGCGCCTTTTTTAGCAGGCCGTTGAAAAACTACTGCGCTCGGCTATGCGGCGTTGAAATCAGCCTCAAAATGCTCATTTACAGCTCGTAAACTCCGCTTTTTCGGCTGATTTCGCCTTGCCTAGCCGTCGCTCGCTACCTTTTTCAACGGCCTGTTAGTCCTGGCGCTCAGCAGTGACTGCGTTGCTACTGGAATAGAACCGGAGTAGGCATGCGGCATGTATTGGCGGTCTGCTCTATCCCGCGCGGCGGGAACGCTTTGGTATTGGGCGCAGGCAGCAGCGCTATTGGGCTATGCCACCGATACCTGCCCCCACCTGCCAGCAGTGGCAGGCCAACTTCATCGAATGATTTTGGAGGATTGAAGATGCACCTGAGACAGACTCTACGTCGTGTGATGCCGCTTGGGCTGCTGGCCGTTTTCACCTTCCTCGCCGCCTGCAGCGACCCGACGGTCACCCTCAAGCATGTGCACGGGTTGGCGTTCAGCCCGGATGGCCAGCGGCTACTCATTCCCAGCCACCAGGGACTGGCCGTTTACAGCGATGGTCGCTGGACCAAGGCACCTGGGCCTGAACACGACTACATGGGCTTTTCCGTGACTCGCCAGGCGATTTATAGCAGTGGCCACCCGGCCCGTGGCAGCGGTCTCACCAACCCCTTCGGCCTGATCAAGAGCAGCGATGGCGGAAACACCTGGCAGCAACTCGGCCTGCAAGGTGAGTCGGACTTTCACCTGTTGGCCAGCGGTTTCGACAGCGGGGCGCTCTACGTTTACAACGCCTATCCGAACTCGCGGATGAGCTCCCCCGGCCTGTACCACAGCCTGAACGACGGAGCGAACTGGCAGCGCGCCTCCGCGCAGGGGATGAGCGAGGCACCGACCGCACTGGCGGTGCACCCGACCGACAGCAAGGTGGTAGCGGTGGCGACCAAAGGCGGGCTGTACCTGTCGCGCGATGCCGGCGCGCATTTCCGAGCGATCACCCGCGGGCAGGTCTTGAGCGCCGCCTTCAGCGTCGACGGCA
>JBOICE010000088.1:0-9263 GCA_050739815.1 Pseudomonas sp.
GCTTTCTTGCTGGCACCAGCACCAACGTCGATATTCTCAACGCCGAGGAGCTGGTGTTTACCGCTCGGCGCAATCTGTTCGAAGCAAAACTACGTTACCTGCTTTCCAAGTTGCGACTCGCCGCAGCTGTCGGCGCGCTGGGCGATGACGACATTGATGAGGCCAATACCTATCTCGGCCCGGAACTGCTGTTTTAAGCCCCCGTGTTTCTATGACTAAAGGCTCAAAAGCCAAATAGGGAAGAGCTCTGCCCTGCGCCCCGCAGCTCTGTTGGCCGAGCCCCACATCGCCAGGCTTGGGAGCAGTAGTTAGTCGTGTGGGGGTTAACGTATCTGGTGTTTGTGCAGCAAGCGGTAGAACGTTGGACGGGATATCCCCAGCACGCGCGCCGCTTCACTCATGTTGCTTGAATAGCGGGTCAACACATCGTTAAGTGCCAAACGCTCAGCGCGGAAGATGTATTCGTTCAGCGTGCCGATGGCAGCATCCATGTTCTGCTCTTTTTCCAACCCCAGATCCACCAACTCAATCTGCCGCCCTTCGGCCAGCACCAAAGCACGACGGACGCGGTTGGAAAGTTCGCGAACATTCCCCGGCCAGGGGTGTTTAATCATCGCCTCAAGCGCTGTCTCGCTGAAGTGTCGCAGACGACGGCCGATTTCTACTGAATAAAGCTTGGCTAAGTGATCCGCCAGAAATGGAATATCCGTCCTCCGCTCACGCAACGGAGAGGTTTGGACATGCAATACATTGAGTTGGTAGTAAAGCTCCTCAAGAAAACGCTTTTGCCGGACGGCGTTCTCCAGATCGAGGGCGCTCGCCGCAAGCAGCCGGACATTGACAGGATAGACCTGATTAGTGCCGACACGTACGCTTTGCATCTCCTGTAAAAAGCGCAATAAACTGCCCTGTAACCTCAAGGAAAGGCTGCCGACTTCATCAAGAAACAAGGTCCCGCCATCAGCAGACTCGATGCTGCCAACTTTCCGTCGAAGTCCCGCCGTAAAAGCGCCCTCCTCGTGACCAAATAACTCGGACTGAAGCAGCTGCTCGGGTACCGAGGCACAGTCGAGTACTACAAAGGGTCCGGATGGACGTCGCGAGTGCGCATGAAGCGTGCGAGCCACCAACTCTTTACCGGTTCCAGTTTCGCCTCGGATAAGCACCGGCAAAGCGACAGGCCCCAGCTTAGTCAATAACTTGCGCAACTCCTTCATACGCCGGCTGTTACCCAGTAATCCGTATTCATATGCCGGGCTTCTGCTGCTACCCAACTCACGCAGGCGCGCCATAGAGGCCCGTCCAAGGGCAACCTTCAGGCGAGCAACATCAAAGGGCAGAGTGTAAACGTCAAAAAACAACTCACCAACAAAATCACCGATGCCGTGCATTTTCAATTCATTGGGGTTCAACGCGATGATCCATGCCGCAGCACTGTGGCTAATCAAATCTTTGATCTGCTGCGGCCGGAAATTCAGTGCTTGCAGTCGCAGGAGGCCAACATCGCAGTCCCTCTTGGCGGAGTTTTCAAGGGAACAACTTTCCACCCGCCAGCCGCCTGCGCGCAGGTATACGAGAAGCCGTTCACATTCATGGCAGGGGTCCACCACCAAGAGGCGGCGAGGCGCAGGTATGACGTCCTCTAGCATGTTTGTTCCTTGGCGCCATTTTTTCGTAAACTTATTAAAAACAACAGTTTGGCGCGCTCAGCTGTAACGCTAGCAATAACTTTGACGCAGTTATCGATCATTTCTCTATAAAGCATATTCCGCTTTGCGCACACGGGGACTCGCATACTGAGTTGGCCCCGGATCCATGTGCGCCACGAACAGCTCGTTGAGCCTCTGCCGGTCATTTGACCGACAGTGTTGCCGCAATCTACCTAAGCGGTAATGGCAACTTGCCAATATCCGGATTGCTTGGCATAACGTCAGACAAATAAGAAAGCTACAAGGAAGTATCAGATGCAAACCCTCCGCCGCACCTTACTGCTGCTTTTGCTTACCCTCTTGGTGGGCTTGGCCGCGGTGCTCTATTACATAGCCAACCCGAATCTCCCGATTTTCCAGCAACCTGAACAGCTCCACTACCTTGAACAGTGGAGCCCGGAAGCACGGCAGACTTATTACTACACCCCACAAGGCACACAAGTTAAAGGCCTGCACTACGACTGGTTCGTCGCGCTGGAACAACCTTTCGGCCAAGCCAAATTTGCCAGCCCCGATTACCTCGCACGCTTCGGCTTTCTGACTGAGCCGCATCAGCAACCCACGGCGCTTAATCCTGGGAACCTGCCGGTCGGTTTCGCCCGTCATCAAGATGCTGAATCCGGTGCCCAGTATCTGGACATCAGCTGTGCCGCCTGCCACACCGGCGAGTTGCGCTATAAAGGCCACGCCGTACGTATCGATGGCGGCGCCGCCCTGCACTCCCTGGCTTCCACGGTACCGACCCTGCGCGGCGGCAGCTTTGGCCAAGCGCTGGGCATGAGCATGGCGTTTACCTACTACAACCCACTTAAGTTCAAACGCTTCGCCAAGGCGGTACTCGGTCATCAGTACCCGAAAGGTCGCGAGCAATTGCGCAATGACTTCAAGGTCGTCCTAAACCGCCTGCTCGGCCAGGCTTGGAACGACACCCATCGCGGCCTATACCCCACCGAAGAGGGCTTCGGCCGTACTGACGCCTTTGGCCGTATCGCCAACAGCGTGTTCGGTGATGCCATTGACCCCAGCAACTACCGCGTCGGCAATGCCCCGGTCAGCTACCCGCAAGTGTGGGATATCTGGAAGTTCGATTGGGTCCAGTGGAACGGCTCCGCCATGCAGCCGATGGCACGTAACATCGGCGAATCACTTGGTGTCGGCGCAACCCTGCGCCTGTTTCAAGCCAACGGTCATGCCGTGCCGGAAGCCGAGCGCTATGCCTCCAGCGTGCGACTGCGTGACCTCTACACCCTGGAAGAAACCCTCAAGCAATTGAAGCCGCCAACTTGGCCAGAGGATGTACTCGGCAAGGTCGACCTCGAACTGGCCAGTAAAGGTCGCGCGCTGTTCGCCGAAAACTGCACCTATTGCCACGCAGCAAGCCCGAAAAAGCCTGACGAACGCCTGGCACCAGCCCGCGATCCAGAATGGCGGATGCGCATTGTGCCGACGCGCATCGTCGGCACCGACCCCACCGCCGCCGACAACATCGCCGATCATCGCTTTGATATCAGCAGGCTCGGCTGGAACAAGGCCGAACTGAGCAAGCTCGGGGTCAAATTACTCGACGGCAACTTGGATGATGTCGACTTTGCGAACATCTCCAGCGCTAAAGGTCTGGCCTACGTCACCGCTTACGTGGAAAACCGCGCCTATCAGGATGCTGGCATAAAAGCACAGGAGCGCTGGAGCATGGACGGCTATGGCCTGCCCATCGGCGTACAGGAGAAGCGCGGCTACAAGGCTCGCCCACTCGATGGAATCTGGGCCACCCCGCCATACCTGCACAACGGCTCAGTGCCGACGCTGTTCCAACTACTTTCGCCCGTTTCCGAACGCGAGAAGCAGTTCTGGGTCGGCAACCACGAGTTCGACCCGCAGCATGTCGGCTTCGATAGTCAGAAGTTCGACGGCGGCTTCCTGTTCAAAACCACAGTCACCGGCAACAGTAACCGCGGCCACGAATTCCGCGACGGCTGCCGCCAAGATGGGGTTATCGGCCGAGCCCTTCAGCCCGAAGAACGCTGGGCGCTGGTCGAGTACTTAAAGACCCTCGGCGATGCCAAGTTGGAAGGCCAACTAAAACCTGTCGCCGCCAAGTCCTGGACTCCAGGCCCAAGTTGCCAGGGCTAAGCCCTAGGCCGCTCCTCCCACAAGGACGAGCGGCCAGGGAAGCCAACTCACCCTGCATAACCTATAACAAACAAGGACTTACCCCATGCTCAAACGCTGTTGGCTTTGGCTTGGTCACCTGCTAGGTAAATTTATAATTTTACTGCTGGTCGTTGGCCTCAGCGGCTGGGGCATTAGCGCCATCTATTACGCTTGGAAGTTTTCCGGTCCGGTGTCAGCCGAAGAGCAGATCCCGCCGGGCGAAGCCGCCCTCACCCAGGGCATTATCGAAGATGCCATTCGCGTGGTCGAACAACACCGCGACAATACCCGTGTACTGCGCGACGCCCACGCCAAAGCCCACGGCTGCATGAAAGCCGAATTCACCGTGCTGGCGAAACTCGACCCGGCCTTGCGCCACGGCGTCCTTAGCGAACCGGGCAAGACCTGGCAGGCCTGGATGCGCCTGTCTAACGGCAATGCCTATCCGCAATTCGACCGCGCGCGCGACGCCCGGGGCATGGCGATTAAATTGCTCGAAGTGCCTGGCGCGAAGTTGATGACCAGTAAGAGCACCGCCGGCGACCAGGATTTCGTGATGTTCAACCATCCCTCCTTCTTCGTCAGCGATGTCGCCGAGTACAAAAGCAACTTTGCCGCCCAAGCCAGCGGCAAAAAAATCTTGGCCTTCTTTCCTGGCTGGGACCCTCGTAGCTGGGAATTGCGTCACCTGATCATCGCCTTGAAAACGCTGGCGCCTGCCCCAGAAAGCCCAGTGGCAACGACTTACAACTCTATCGCCCCGTTCAAACTCGGACCAAACAACATCAAATACCGCGTCGTTCCTACCCCGGAAAATTGCCCGAACTATGAGTTACCCAAGCAGAACCACGACCTTCCCAACTTTCTACGCAACGCGCTCTATCAACAACTCTCCCTTGACAGAGTTCCGGCCTGCTTTGCCTTGCAAGTACAACGGCAAAACACCGAGTACTACATGCCGATCGAGGACACCAGCGTCGAGTGGGACGAATCAATAGCACCGTTCGAGACAGTCGCGACGATTAAACTGCCTGCCCAGGACTTCGATAGCACTGAACAGAACCTGTTTTGTGACAATCTATCGTTTAATCCATGGCATTCGCTGCCGGAACATCGACCGATGGGGGGGATAAACCGGTTGCGCAAAGCGGTTTATGAGGCGGTAAGTGCGTATCGGCATGAGCGTAATAGCTCTAACTGAAACCACAACGTCATGCCTGACGTAACTTCAAATGCAAACATGGCGGCCTCAAACTTCTAGCCGCACCTTAACCAAGTGTTGCATTTGAAGTTTGAGGCCGCCATGTCATATAACGTCTAGCAAAGGGACTCTCTACTGCAGTTGAACGTCCTTGTTCAACTTGGCCTTACCAGGCAGCCAGGGCGGGATTTCTTACAGCCCAAGTGCCTTGTTGCTCACGCCCTGCAGCGTCCTTGTTTTTTGCCCAGTTGGTGAGCGCTACCATCATCAGGAACCCACCGACGATGAGGACCGGATACGCCGCCAGCAACTCTACCAGCGAGTACTTCCAAGCCAGCGGGCGACCCACACCCAGCATTGCGGCATAGAACCACGACACGCCCGACAACGCTCCAGAGAACAGCGCCAACATGCGCAGGTTGAATGAAAGCTTCAGCAACGAGCCCGCTTTCTTCAGGGCCGGCAATACCGCGCTATGCAACAGCATGCCGTTAAAGGTCAACAGCACAACAATGCCGATTTTCGCTTGGATCTTGGGATTGAGGAAATACTCCGCCCCTTTGCCGGCGTAATCTATCCCGACAATAGCAATGCCGGTTATCCAAAGCATAACCAGAGCAAATACTACGGTTTTTTGCAGTCCTTCCATATGAGCGTCATCGTGTGCACCTGACGCATCCCCCTTGAGGAGTTGTTTGACCATCGCAATATCGCTGGTCAAAACAAGGCCAATTGCTACACAGCAAGCGATCAGGTGGAAATATACTACGCCTAAACGCAAAAACTCCACGGTTGCTTTTTGCTCTAACAACGAAGCAATTATATTCAGTTCCATGGTTACCTCTTTATTCTAATAATGAATCAATAAATGATTCAGAAGGACTTGGCTGGAATTTTCAGCTGCTAACTGCAATTAAAATCCAGCAATCTCTATCAATTAACCTTGCGGTATTACGCTATCGAGATAAAAGTGAGCCTAGCGAATGAACTTTTAATCATCCGATCATCTCCATTTTCAGGTAATAAAAGTCCCCATACGCACTGTGCGCTAATGAGGTTTCACTGCCGCTTTGGGGGTAGGTGAGGATCAGAGCCCGCTTCACCTTCCGGCTATTCTGAACGGAAAATCCTGATTCCGTTCACTTTTTGATCAATTCTGCCGACAAACGGCAGTGACCAAAGCCCGCTTCGAGCAGTCGTTCGATGCCAAATCGGGCAGTTGAACCGGCGCCATTACTGGCTCTTCGGACAACTGGCGTGCCGATGAAAGCCCTGTTGAATTTTTTGTCTTTTTTCCTCAATCCCAGGGGCCAAATAGGTGTGCAGAAGCCACTCACCGACAAAAATGTCCTCAATCCGGTTCAAAAATCAGCTCAGGGCACTGCCATTTTCTGCTCGGAAAGCACATTCGCTGCCTTGTCATAAGAGGCATCCTCAACTCAAAAATACCGCCAAGCGCCCAAAATCATCCTCAACGCGATGAAAACCTATCATTTTCGCGACAGACACCGTCAATTCCGCGACTTAATGTGACTTGCAGTACACCTCTGATCATCAACATCCATGACAGGCCACAGCTGCGTATATCTAGCGCCAGGGGCCGCTTACTGTATTGGGATCTACTCGGAGAAACCGACCCCATGAACACCCCGCTCCGCTTTAACGAAGCCCTGTTGATCGCCAGCCGCGCGTTTCAACCCTTTCAATGTGTCGCCTGGGCGCCACAAGACGGCACTGGCGAACTGAGCCTCACCGTTATCGACCGGACCAGCACTCGCCTGCTTGGTCGCACACAACTGTCCAGCAGCATTTATACCGATCCAGAGCAACTGGCCAGCGTGCTGAAAAAATCCCGTGAAGAGCTCAGTCAGCAGGGTTACGACCTGCAACCCTGGGACATGCCTGAATAAGGCGCCTCAGCGCTCTACACCCTCGTTACAAGGGTGAGCAGGACAGAAACCTGTCCACCCTTTATCTATTTCTCAGACCACAACCGCGGCTCAAACCCTGTTAGCCTGCTGGCTCTGCCCCCCTTCAACTCAAGCAGTAAAACTTGGCATTTCGCCCTCCCGGCAATCCCCACTTCGCTTTGCCCTCGCCACCCATGCCCCATCCTTACGGCGCAAACACTCTACCGCCAGCCAAACCACCCATGATATTCGCTAAACAAATCAATAGCTTCCCTCCCTTGCGGCACCGCAGACATTCCTTTGACGCATAGAACTTGGCTTATCTCTGCTCTCTATTAGCGCAAAGAGCCTATTGCTGAAGGGGGCTATCGTTGACTCTGTCTCTTATAGATCCGGGCGAACGCTTAACCGCACCGCCAATTTGGCAAGATCTGTGCGATCAATGACATTGTCGCCATGACTCTTGCACAGCACACTGGCGACACTGAGTACCGAGGTGCGTCATGGAAGCCCTACGCCGTATTGCCTGCCTGATCTACCCGAATGTGATGAGCCTGGACGTCACAGGCCCGATGCAAGTATTCGCCTCGGCGAACGTCGAGCGGCAGCGCCAAGGGCTCCCTGCGACGTATGAGTTGAGCCTGATCGGTAGTACCGCAGGCCCAGTGACTACATCCGCCGGCCTGCGAATCTGTGTTGATCAAACTTGGCAACAAGTCGATCCGCTAAGTCTCGATACCTTACTGATACCTGGTGGCCCGGGCGTTGACGCCCAGTGTCAGGACGCGGGCTTAGTTGATTGGTTGCGCAGCGCGGAACCCAAGGTGCGCCGCCTCGGTTCAGTCTGCTCCGGCGCACTTATTCTCGCTGCGGCCGGCGTGCTGGATGGACGGCCAGCGACCACACATTGGGCGGATGTCGATGAACTTCGCGATAGCCACCCAGCAGTGCTGGTCCAGGGCGATCGACTCCACACCTACGACCCGCGCAACCAGGATGGCGATGCCCATGTGTTCACCTCCGCCGGGGTCACGGCAGGTATCGATCTGGCGTTGGCGCTCGTCGAGGCCGATCTCGGGCGGGCTACAGCCTTGGCCGTGGCTCGACGGCTGGTGATGTTTCTTCGCCGCCCAGGTGGCCAGACCCAGTTCAGTGCTCTGCTGACGCCAGAGCCAAGCCGTGTCCCACGCCTGGCAGCCCTGCTCGACTGGCTACCCGCGCATCTCGGCGACGATCTATCGCTGGAGGTGCTGGCTCAACAATCACGGCTGGCGCCACGCACGCTGTCACGGGTATTCGTGCAGGAACTGGGCATGGGGCCGGGACGCTATGTCGAGCGGATTCGCCTGGAAGCTGCCCGCGCACTCCTGCAGGACGCCCAGGCATCGATCAGCACAGTGGCGCGCTTGACTGGTTTTGGCCACCCCGAAAATCTGCGGCGCACCTTTCACAAACACCTGTCCGTCAGCCCACAAGAATATGCCGAGCGCTTCGGCTGAAACCTCGAAAAGGAGCTAAACATGCTGCAACTACGCCCGAACTGCGAATGCTGCGACCGCGACTTGCCACCGGAGTCCGAGGTGGCCGTGATCTGCTCTTTCGAATGCACCTTTTGTCGCGACTGCAGCGACAAGGTTCTGCAGGGGATCTGCCCGAACTGTAGCGGTGAACTGGTAACCCGGCCACGTAGACCGACAGCCGCGCTTGCTAAATTCCCAGCCTCAAGAGAACGGGTGCTCAAGCCTTCCGGCTGTGCCGCCAACCGTTGAACTACTAGGGGTAACCGAGATTAGGGGTAGTCGAGATGCGTATATTCAAAAAGCTCCAGGGTACCGGCGCCGCAGTACCACCGAGTGCGCCAATCAAAGATGTCGCCGCCGCCTGGCTGGGCGGCGTGCTGGCCATTGCGGCAGTTGCCCAACTGGGGGACATGCTGTCCATGGCCCTGCTCCTGGGGTCATTCGGCGCATCCTGCGTGCTGATTTTCGGTTTCCCCGAGGCACCCTTTTCACAGCCGCGCAGCGTACTGGCCGGACATCTGCTCAGCTCGCTGATCGGCCTGATCTTTCTCCACCTGTTCGGCCCACAATGGTGGGCCTTGGCGCTGGCCGTCGGCACAGCCATCGCAGTGATGATGCTGACTCGCACCGTACATCCGCCGGCCGGCTCCAATCCGGTGATCATCTTCCTGACTCTACCGGGCTGGGACTTCCTGCTCTTTCCCACACTGATTGGCGCATCGATGCTGGTAGTGGTGGCGCTGCTTTTTAACAACGCGGTGCGCAGCACCCA
>JBOICE010000089.1:0-20204 GCA_050739815.1 Pseudomonas sp.
TGCAGGCGGTGTTGCAATCCCATCAGCGTCTGAATGCCGCGTACCAGGTGGTGATGGTGGAGGGTGCTGGCTCGCCAGCGGAGATCAACCTGCGCTCTGGCGACATCGCCAATATGGGTTTCGCCGAAGCGGTGGATTGTCCGGTGATCCTGATTGCCGATATCGACCGTGGTGGGGTATTCGCGCATTTGGTTGGCACCTTGGAGTTGCTCTCCGAAAGCGAGCAGGCGCGGGTCAAGGGATTCGTCATCAACCGTTTCCGCGGTGCGTTGAGCTTGTTGCAACCGGGCCTCGACTGGCTCGAACAGCGTACCGGTAAGCCGGTGCTGGGCGTGCTGCCGTACCTCAGCGATCTGCATCTGGAAGCCGAAGACGCCATCGATACTCGCCAGACGTCCAAGGCCGAGCGAGTGCTGAGAGTCGTGGTGCCGGTACTGCCGCGGATCAGCAATCACACCGACTTCGACCCACTGCGCCTGCACCCGCAAGTCGACTTGCAGTTCGTTGCGCCGGGGCAGCTGGTGCCGCCGGCGGATCTGATCATCCTGCCGGGTTCGAAAAGCGTGCGTGCCGACCTGGCGTTTCTGCGGGCCAACGGCTGGGAAGAAAGGTTGCAACGGCATCTGCGCTATGGCGGCAAACTGCTGGGGATTTGTGGTGGCTTGCAAATGCTCGGCAGCCACCTGCACGACCCACTCGGTCTGGAGGGCGCAGCGGGCTCGAGCCCAGGTTTCGGGCTGCTGGAGTTCGACACCGTACTGGCGGCGGAAAAACAGCTGCGCAATGTCCAGGGTCATCTGTGTCTGGAGGATGCTCCGGTGAGCGGTTACGAAATCCATGCCGGTGTTACCAGCGGGCCGGCGCTGGATTTAGCCGCGGTGCGTCTGGCCAATGGCCGTCGCGATGGCGCGCAGAGCGTGGATGGGCAGATTCTCGGCACCTACTTGCATGGCCTCTTCGAAGCGCCAGCCGCTTGTACGGCAATATTGCGCTGGGCCGGCTTGCGCGATGTGCAGCCGGTCGATTACCACGCCCTGCGCGAACGTGACCTCGAACGCCTGGCCGATCTGGTCGAGACCCACCTGGACTGCGCGCGGTTGCGCGAACTCTGCGATCTAGAGACGCTGAGCCAGAGCTGCCGAGCTGAAGCTAAGGTAGATGAATGATTGAGCTTATTTTGGGCGGCGCCCGCTCCGGCAAGAGTCGTTTGGCCGAGCGGTTGGCGGCGCAGAGCGGTTGGCCGGTGACCTATATCGCCACCGCGCAAGCCCATGACGGCGAGATGAGTGCGCGTATCCAGCACCATCGCGAACGTCGCCCGCTGGACTGGGGGCTGGTCGAAGAACCACTGGAGCTCGCTCGCGTGCTGGCTGAAAACGCCGCCGAGCAGCGGTGTCTGCTGGTCGATTGCCTGACGCTCTGGCTGACCAATCTGTTGATGCTGGATGATCCGGCGCGGCTGACGGCCGAGCGTGAGGCGCTGCTGGCGGGTATCGAAAGACTGCCGGGGCGGATCATCCTGGTCAGCAACGAGACCGGTCTCGGGGTGGTGCCGCTGGGCGAGTTGACCCGCCGCTATGTCGATGAAGCGGGCTGGCTGCATCAGGCCTTGGCCGAACGCTGCGAGCGGGTGATTTTCAGCGTGGCCGGTTTACCCATGATTCTCAAAGGAGTGCCGTTATGAGCCTGTGCTGGTGGGATGCGCCGTGTCAGCCCTTGGATGCTATCGCCAGCAACAAGGCCCTGGCGCGCCAGCAGCAGTTGACCAAACCGGCCGGTTCGCTCGGTCAGTTGGAGCAGTTGGCGATTAATCTGGCCGGCATGCAGGGGCGCGAGCGGCCCAGCGTCGATAGTCTGTGGATCGCGATTTTCGCCGCGGATCACGGCGTGGTAGCTGAAGGGGTTTCGGCCTATCCGCAAGCGGTTACCGGGCAGATGTTGCGCAACTTCGTGAGCGGTGGCGCAGCCATCAGCGTGTTGGCGCGGCAGTTGGATGCCGCTCTGGAGGTGATCGACCTGGGTACCGCGGAGCCGCTGGAGCCCTTGCCAAACGTGCGGCATTTGCAGCTTGGCGCCGGTACGCAAAACTTTGCCCAGGGCCCGGCAATGACTCAGGCACAAGTCCTGATCGCCTTGGAAGCCGGCCGCGACAGCGTGCGGCGGGCCCAGGAGGCGGGCGCTGAGCTGTATATCGGCGGGGAGATGGGGATTGGCAATACCAGCTCTGCCAGTGCCTTGGCCTGCGCCTTGCTGGGCTGCCCGGCGCGACTCATGGTCGGCCCCGGTACTGGCTTGGATGTGGCGGGTGTCGCGCATAAAACGGCGGTGATCGAGCGCGCGCTGGCGCTGCATCAGGCCCATCTGGGCGACCCGCTGGCGCTGCTGCAACACCTCGGCGGTTTTGAAATCGCCGCGTTGGTCGGTGCCTATCTGGCCTGCGCCCAGCAAGGTCTGGCAGTGCTGGTGGATGGCTTTATCTGCAGCGTGGCGGCACTGCTTGCGGTGCAGATCAAGCCCGATTGCCGGCAGTGGTTGCTGTTCGCCCATCGCGGCGCAGAGCCCGGGCATCAGGCGGTGCTGGAAGCCCTGCAGGCGCAACCCTTGTTGCAGCTCGGCTTGCGCCTGGGCGAAGGCAGCGGGGCGGCTCTGGCGGTGCCGTTGATCCAACTGGCTTGCCACCTGCACGGCGACATGGCGACCTTTGCCGAAGCTGCGGTTGCGGATCGCCCGGAATGAGCCTGCAGCTGGATCTGCTGCGCCACGGTGAAACCGAACTGGGCGGTGGCTTTCGCGGCAGTCTGGACGATGCGCTGACCGCCAATGGCTGGGCGCAGATGCGCGCGGCAGTCGCCGACGCCGGGCCTTGGGACCAGATCATCAGCTCGCCGCTGCAACGCTGTGCGGCCTTCGCCCGAGAGCTGGCGGAGCAGCGAGGTGTGGCGCTGCAGGTGGAGAACGATCTGCGCGAATTGCATTTCGGTGCCTGGGAAGGCCGCAGTGCGGCGGCGTTGATGGAGACGCAGGCTGCGGAGCTTGGGTTGTTCTGGGCCGATCCCTACGCCTTTACACCACCCGAGGGCGAACCCATGCTGCAATTCGCCGAGCGCGTGCTCGCAGCCACCGGACGTCTGGCGGCCCGGTTCGCCGGTCAGCGCCTGCTGCTGGTGACTCACGGCGGCGTGATGCGGCTGCTGCTCGCCCAGGCGCGTGGTTTGCCGCGTGAGCAGTTGTTGCAGGTGGAAGTCGGGCATGGCGCGTTGTTCAAGCTGGACGTTGCTACGCCCTTCGCTCTGAGCGAGAGCTGAAGCATGTCGATTACGCCGTTCTTGATCGCTCTGCAGTTTCTTACTTGCCTGCCGATCCGCCTGGCCGGCATGCCGACGCCGCAACAACTGGGGCGCTCGCAGCTCTGGTATCCCGTTGTGGGTGCACTGCTGGGCGCGGTGCTCTGGGGCTTGAGCGCATTGCTTAGCGGCACTCCGTTGCTGTTGCACGCGGCGTTGTTGTTGGTGGCCTGGGTGATCTTGAGTGGGGCGCTGCACCTGGACGGCCTGGCGGACACTGCCGATGCCTGGCTCGGCGGCCTGGGTAATCGGGAACGTACGCTGATCATCATGAAAGACCCGCGCAGTGGGCCGATTGCGGTAGTCACGCTGGTGCTGCTGTTGTTGCTCAAGTTCGCGGCCTTGATGGCACTGCTGGAGCAGGGTCAGGGGCCGGCGTTGTTGCTGGCACCCTGGCTGGCACGGACACTACTGCCGCTGCTGTTTCTCAGCACGCCCTATGTGCGTGTTGGCGGCCTGGGTCAGGCGTTGTCCGAGCATTTGCCGCGACAGATTCTGCCCTGGGTGCTGGGTGCACATGGCGTGGCCATGCTGTTGCTGGGCTGGGAGGGGCTATTGGCGCTGTCTTGCGCATTGCTGCTGTTCGCTTGGTTGCGCTGGCGGATGATCGTCCGCCTTGGCGGCACTACCGGCGATACGGCGGGGGCGATGGTGGAGCTGGTCGAGGCGCTGGTACTGGTAGCCCTGGCGCTGACCCTTTAGCCTGGTCTCCGGCAGCGTCTGAAGCCTCTCCGTTGGGCTGCGTGCAGCTCAGCCCAACCTGCGCGTTGCGTTACCTGCGAAGGCTGCAACTCGACGCAACACGGAATTGGGCGCAGTCAAAAAAAGGCGGCGCAGGGCCGCATCGAGTTCATTACTGGCCATGGCCCGCCTGGCCTGGCGCCACTTTTGGCCCATCTGACGATGTTCGCGGCCAGCGTTGCGCGAGTGTCGCAGCTTGATCTTGGGTAATTGAGGGTATATACACGCAATTATGTTAACGACCCATTGCCTTTGCACCAAGCTGCGACGCGCTGCGCGCGGCGTGAGCAAGCTCTACGACGATGCCCTGCGCGATGTCGGGCTGAATGTTGCGCAGTATTCCCTGCTGCGCCATGTGCAGCGCCTGGATCAGCCGAGTATTTCGGTGTTGGCCATGGCCATGGGCCTGGATCGCAGCACCTTGGGGCGCAATCTCAAGGTGCTGCAAGCCGAAGGTCTGATTGTGCTCGGTGACGGCGAGGATCAACGTAGTCGGCTGGTGCAACTCAGCGCTCTCGGGCTTGAGCGCCTCGATCAAGGGCTGGCAGCCTGGGAACAGGCCCAGGCGCAGTTGGCCTTGCGTCTGGGCGAGGGTAAACGCGAAGCGCTGATGCTGCTGTTGGATGATTTGGAAATCATCGACTGATTCTTGCGCAATTTAGTGGGTATATACCCGTATTTGGAGAACATGATGACGGCGACCTGGCGGGCAAGTGTCTGGATTCTGGTCGGCGCGGCGCTGATTCTGGCGTTGTCGCTGGGTATCCGCCATGGCTTCGGCCTATTCCTGGCGCCGATGAGTGCGGAGTTTGGCTGGGGGCGTGAGGTGTTTGCCTTCGCCATCGCTTTGCAGAACCTGATCTGGGGCTTGGCGCAGCCGTTTACTGGTGCGTTGGCCGACCGTTTCGGCGCGGCGCGTGTGGTACTGGTCGGTGGCATTTTGTATGCCGCAGGCCTGGTGTTGATGGGGCTGGCAGACTCGCCCTGGTCGCTGTCGCTGAGTGCCGGTCTGCTGATCGGGATTGGCCTGTCCGGCACCTCCTTTTCGGTGCTGCTCGGAGTGGTCGGGCGCGCGGTGCCGGCCGAGAAACGCAGCATGGCCATGGGTATTGCCAGTGCCGCGGGCTCTTTCGGTCAATTTGCCATGTTGCCGGGCACCCTGGGTTTGCTTGGTTGGTTGGGCTGGTCGGCGGCACTACTCGCGCTTGGTGCGTTGGTGGCGCTGATCGTACCGCTGGTGGGTATGCTGCGTGATCGGCCGCTGCCGAGATTGGGCCATGAGCAAACCTTGCTGGAGGCGTTGCGTGAGGCAGTCGGCCATTCCGGTTTCTGGCTGCTGGCACTGGGCTTTTTCGTCTGCGGCTTTCAGGTGGTGTTTATCGGGGTGCATCTACCGGCTTATCTGGTTGATCAACATCTGCCGGCGCAGGTCGGGACCACGGTGCTGGCGTTGGTCGGGTTGTTCAATGTGTTCGGCACTTACATCGCCGGCTGGCTCGGCGGGCGGATGTCCAAGCCGCGCCTGCTCACTGCGCTGTATCTGGCGCGGGCTGTGGTGATTGCCTGGTTTATCCTGGCGCCATTGAGCGTGTGGAGCGCCTATGCTTTTGGTATTGCGATGGGGCTGCTGTGGCTGTCTACCGTGCCGTTGACCAATGGCACGGTGGCGACGCTGTTTGGTGTACGTAACTTGTCGATGCTCGGCGGCATCGTCTTCCTCTTCCACCAGCTGGGTGCCTTCCTTGGCGGCTGGCTGGGCGGTTATCTGTATGACCGTAGCGGCAGCTATGACGTGGTCTGGCAAATTGCAATTCTCCTCAGCCTGCTCGCGGCGGCGCTCAATTGGCCGGTGCGCGAGCAGCCAGTGGAGCGCTTGCAGACAGAGGCAAGTACGACATGAAACGCTCGTTAGGTTGGTCGCTGGGGCTTGCTGGCGCACTGATCCTGCTGACGCTGGTCTGGTGGGGCTGGCAGCGTGGCGGGCTGGCGTTGATGCAGTTGGGCATGGGGGCGTGTTAGACGCTCTTGATGATTCGCTGCGAGTTACCGGTGGTCGATTGCTGTAGTGGCGCAGGGCGAGTAGCGTTGCTTGCCTGTTCGCTGTTTCAGGATGAAAGCCATGACCTTGCGTAAGTGTGTCATCTCACTGTTTCTCGTCGCGCTGGCCGGCCCGCTATTGGCTGCCGAGTGCCCACCTTTATTGCAGGGCGAGCTGCCAAAACTGCGGGCCAAGGAGAGCATCGACCTTTGTCAGCGCTTTGCCGGCAAACCTTTGTTGGTGGTCAATACCGCCAGCCACTGCGGTTTCGCCCCACAGTTCAAGGGGCTGGAAGCCCTGCATAAGCGCTATCAGGGCCAGGGTCTGGAAGTGCTCGGCGTGCCCTCGGACGACTTTAAGCAGGAGGCCGCCGATTCCGCAGAAACTGCCAAGGTCTGCTACGTCAATTACGGCGTGACATTTGCCATGACCGAGCCACAACAGGTCACCGGTGATCAGGCCATCCCACTGTTCAAAGACCTCGCGCAGCAAAGCAGTGCACCGCGCTGGAACTTCTACAAATATGTAGTCGATCGTCAGGGCAAGGTGATTGCCAGCTTCTCCAGCTTGACCAAGCCGGATGACGAAGATCTGCTTGCCGCAATAGAGAAGGCCATCGCCTCAAAACCCTGATGTCGGTTGCGTTCCGATGGCTGGCGTCAGGGTTGAATTCAGCCAGCCGACGGTCACTGAATTTGCTAAGGTTTTCTAGCGCTTCATCTCCCCCGAACTCTGGAGTTACCGATGTCGATCAAGGAACTGATCCTGGCTGGCCTATTGGCCGTAGCCATTCCCTACGCGTGCACCAGCCAAGCTGCAGAAGAGCCTGCCGAGCAGGTGCAGGATGAGGCCAGCGCCGAAGCAGACCCAGCCGTTACGGACGAACAGTTCGTGAAGAGTTTGCATCCGCAGACGGGCAAGGTCGTGATTGGCGACAATCTGGCCACCCTGGATCTGCCGAAGCAATTTGTCTTCCTCGATAGCGCAGAGGCCGAGCGGGTACTGACCGTGGCTTGGGGTAATCCGCCGAGTGAGCCGTTGCCGTTGGGCATGATCTTGCCCGCAGGGATTTCCCCACTGGCAGGCGAGTCGTGGGCGGTGACCATCGAATACGAAGAGAACGGTTACGTTTCCGACGAAGACGCCGCGGACATCGACTACGGCGAAATGCTCAAGGGCATGCAGGAAGACTCGATCGCCAACAATAAGTGGCGTAGCGAGCAGGGTTACGAGCCGGTTGCCCTCATCGGTTGGGCTGCCGAGCCGCATTACGATGCTGAAGGCAAGAAGCTGTACTGGGCCAAGGAGTTGAAGTTCGGCGAGGCTGAGAACAACACCCTTAACTACAACATCCGCGTGCTCGGCCGTAAGGGCGTGCTGGTGCTCAACTTTGTCGCCGACATGGGGCAGCTGGCCGCTATCGAGCAGAACCTGCCGGGCGTTTTGGCCATGACCGAGTTCAACGATGGCAATCGCTACGCCGACTTCGATCCAGAGCTGGACAAGGTCGCCGCCTACGGCCTGGGTGCGCTGATTGCCGGCAAGGTGGCGGCCAAGGCGGGATTGCTGGCGGCGGCGTTGCTGCTGCTGAAGAAGTTCTGGTTCGTTGTGATTGGCGCTGGCATCTGGCTGTTCAGTCGCTTGCGTGGCAGAAAGGCCAAGTCGCTGCCGGTTGCCGAACCACTGGCCAGCCAGGAGCCTGCAGCACCGCCAATAGTTCCGGCGACTAGCGTGCTGGATTTGAACAAGGACGATAAGTCGCAGGCTTGATCGTTACGTGAATAAAAAGCCGGGCCAGCGCCCGGCTTTTTATTGGGCGCAGGTTCGATGAGGCAGTGCAGCCCCGCCGTGACGTCGCCTGTTTCAAACTCACCCATCTGGGCGATGGGCCGTCGTTCCCAGTCTGCCTAGACTCGCCCTACGCCGGACGCAGTCCCCCGGCGTGCCCACAACAAAAACAATGGAGGCACCCATGCGTCGCGCACTCACCATCACGTTGGCCGGCCTGGCTCTGGCCGGCGCCGTCGAGGCCCAGGCCAGCATCGCTGGCTTGTTATTGAACCAAACCGCCAACATCAACCTAGTCGCCGCCACCGGCTACACCCAAACCAAATACCCGATCGTCCTGGTCCACGGCGTCACCGGCTTCGATACCCTCGGCGGGCTGGTCAACTACTTCCACACCGTTCCCTGGAACCTCGAGCGCGACGGCGCCAAGGTCTATGTCGCCAGCGTCGCCGCGGTAAACGACAGTGAGCAGCGCGGCGCCGAGCTGGCCCGGCAGATCGTGCCTTGGGCTACCGCCAACGGTGGCAAGGTCAACCTGATCGGTCACAGTCAGGGCTCGCCGACTTCGCGCGTCACCGCTTCGCTACGCCCGGATCTGGTGGCGTCGGTGACCTCGGTCGATGGCGTCAACAAAGGTTCCAAGGTGGCCGACGTACTCCGCGGGGTGATTCCCGCCAACGGCCTGATCGAAGGTGGCGTCGGGGCGCTGAACACTGCGTTGGGTTCAATCATCAATCTGCTGTCCGGTAGCAATCATCCGCAGGATGGCCTCGCAGCGCTGGCAACCCTGACCACCCCCGGCACTACCGCGCTGAACAGCCGTCACCCCTGGGGCGTGAACAATGCCAGCTACTGCGCCAAGTCCACCGAGCTGCAGAACGTGCGCGGCTACAGCATTCGCTACTTCTCCTGGACCGGTAACGCGACCTACACCAATCTGTTCGATGCGGTCGATCCCTTACTCGCCATCACCGGGCTGGTCTTCGCCGGCGAAAAGAACGATGGCCTGGTCGGCACCTGTGCGACCTACCTCGGTGCGATGCTGGGCGACACTTACAACATGAACCACGTCGATGCGATCAACCACCTGTTTGGTGTGCGTGGCTGGACCGACCCAGTGTCGCTCTACCGTCAGCACGCCAACCGCCTGAAGAACAAAGGCGTATGAGCAAACCAGTGGGCCGCCTGTCGGCGGCCCCGTTGTCGGGAGGCTTTATGTCCCAGCGTTTCAGCACTCTCGCCGGCGCAGCCTTGCTGGCCGTCGGCACTATCGGCCTGACGCTTTACTGGCAGTGGCCGACCGATACGCCCGTTCCGGTCGCAGCCGAAGTCCCTGCGGCTGCGGCGCTCGAACCCATTGTTACCCCGCCCGCTGCGCCGGCGCCGATCCAGGCCGCTGTACCGGGGCGACGGGTCAGCCAGCCGCTGGTGCCGGGCATGGCCGATACCGAGATCGACGGTGAACTGAAGACCGATGCCGCCGGCAATCTGGTGTTCACTCTGAGCGTGCGGGACTATTTCGACTACTTCCTAAGCTTTGCCGACCAGGCCGGGCTGGAGGCGAGTGTCGGGGCCTTGGTGGCGGATGCCAGCAGTCGCCTGCAAGAACCTGCACTCGGCCAGCTGTCGCGCCTGCTGGCCGACTACTTGGACTACAAGCGCGCCAGCATGGCGCTGCTGCAACAGCCGCTCAGCCTGCAGCAGCAGATGCAGCCAGAGGGGCGTCAGATGGCTCTGCGACAAGCCTTTGACAGCCTCGCCCAGCTGCGTCGCGAGCATTTGAGCGCGGCGGCGGTGGAAGCCTTTTTCGGAGCCGAAGAGGCCTATGCCCACTACACCCTCGACAGCATCGCGCTGCTGGCCCGTGAGGACCTCGATCCAGCCGCCAAGGCCGGCGCCGTAGAGGCCTTGCGCGCCCAGTTGCCGGAGGCCATGCGCGCCAGCGAGACGCGCCAAGCCCAGGCCCAGAGCCAACAGATCGAGGCCGAACGCCTGTGGCGCGAAGGCGCTGGCGAAGAGGAGGTTCGCCAGTTTCTCGGCATGACCTATGATCCGCCCACGGTCGAGCGCCTGCTCGCCGAGCAGAATGCCGAGCGTGCCTGGCAGCAGCGCTATGCGGGCTACCGTGAGGAGTTGCTGGCGCTGAAGAGCAGTGGGCTCGCCGCGGCCGATCGCGAGCGCGAGGCGCAGAGCTTGCGCCAACGTCTGTTCGACGCCGAAGGCCTGCATCGAGTGGAGACCTATGACGCCATCGCCGCCAAACAGGAGCCTTCAGCCAGTGCAGGGCCCTGACCTAATGAGCCAGTCGCAGGCTTGAGCGTCACGTGAATAAAAAGCCGGGCCAGCGCCCGGCTTTTTATTGGGCGCTTGTTCGATGAGGCAGTGCCGTGCCGCCCTGACGTTGCCTGTTTCCGACTCACCCTTCTGGGCGATGCGCTACCGCTCCCGATCTGCTTAGACTCGCCCAACGCCGGACGCAGTTTCCCGGCGTGCCCATAACAAAAACAATGGAGGCACCCATGCGTCGCACACTCACCATCACGTTGGCCGGCCTGGCTCTGGCTGGCGCCGTCGAGGCCCAGGCCGCCGGCTATACCCAAACCAAATACCCGATCGTCCTAGTCCACGGCGTCACCGGCTTCGATACCATTGGCGGGCTGATCAACTACTTCCACACCGTTCCCTGGAACCTCGAGCGCGACGGCGCCAAGGTCTATGTCGCCAGCGTCGCCGCGGTAAACGACAGTGAACAGCGTGGCGCCGAGCTGGCCCGGCAGATCGTGCCCTGGGCCACCGCCAACGGCGGCAAGGTCAACCTGATCGGGCACAGCCAGGGTTCGCCGACCTCGCGCGTCGCCGCTTCGCTACGCCCGGATCTGGTGGCGTCGGTGACTTCGGTCGATGGTGTCAATAAAGGTTCCAAGGTGGCCGACGTAGTCAGCGGGGTGATTCCCGCCGACGGCCTGATCGAAGGTGGAGTCGGGGCGTTGACCACTGCGTTGGGTTCAATCATCAATCTGCTGTCCGATAGCGATCATCCGCAGGATGGCATCGCCGCGATAGCAACCCTGACCACCCCCGGCACCACCGCGCTGAACAGCCGTCACCCCTGGGGCGTGAACAATGCTAGCTACTGCGCCAAGTCCACCGAGCTGCAGAACGTAAACGGCTACAGCATCCGCTACTACTCCTGGACCGGTAACACGGCTTACACCAATGTGTTGGATGCGGTCGATCCCTTACTCGCCACCACCGGGCTGGTTTTCGCCGGCGAAAAGAACGATGGCCTGGTTGGCACATGCGCGACCTACCTCGGTGAGATGCTGGGCGACACCTACAACATGAACCACGTCGATGCGACCAACCACCTGTTTGGTGTACGTGGCTGGGCCGACCCGGTGTCGCTCTACCGTCAGCACGCCAACCGCCTGAAGAACAAAGGCGTATGAGCAAACCAGGGGGCCGCCTGCCGGCGGCCCCACTGTCGAGAGGCTTCATGTTTCAGCGAGTCAGCACTCTCGCCGGCGCAGCCTTGCTCGCCGCCGGCGCTATCGGCCTGACGCATTACTGGCAATGGCCGACCGATACGCCCGTTCCGGTTGCACCCGAAGTCCCTGCGGCTATGGCGCTCGAACCCATTGTTATTCCGCCTGTTGTGCCGGCGCTGAACCAGGCCGCTGCACCGGGGCGACGGGTCAGCCAGCCGCTGGTGCCGGGCAGGGCCGATACCGAGATCGACGCTGTGCCGAGGGCCGATGCCGCCGGCTATCTGGTGTTCGCTCTGAGCGTGCGGGACTATTTCGACTACTTCCTCAGCTTTGCCAAGCGTGCCTGGCAGCAGTGCTATGCGGGCTACAGTGAAAAGCTGCTGGCGCTGAAGGCCAGTGGGCTAGCCGCGGCCAATCGTGAGCGCGAAATTGAGCGCTTGCGCCAGCGCCTGTTCGACGCCGAATGCCTGCATCGAGTGGAGACCTATGACGCTATCGCCGCCAAACAGGAGCCTTCAGCCAGTTCAGGGCCCTGACCTTATGAGCCAGTCGCAGGAGGAGCGCCTGCTGCTGGAGCAGCAGCGCCGTGGCTACCGCGACTTGCGCTTCACCGATGAGCTGGAGTGGGCCTTCTCTGAGCACCGGGTACAGCGCCAGCGCCGCCGACTGCCGTTGATCGCGCTGTCTGCGGCGCTGTTCCAGCTGGTCTATGCGGGGCTCGATTTCACCCTGATGCCGCTCGCAGTAAGTCTTTCGCTGCTGCCGCTACGCCTGTTGGCCGTGGCCGCCGTGTTGCTGGCCTACCTCTACTGCCGGCGCCCGCAGAGCCCGGCGCGACGCAGCCAGCAGGTCTATGCCGCGGCTTATGGGCTGAATGGCGGCGCTGTCGCGCTGATCATCCACCTGTGCTGGGCACAGGGCACGGCGATGCCCTATGACGGGCTGTTCCTGCTGCTACTGTTCGGCTACGTGGTGCTCGGCCTCTCGTTTCGCGCGTCCAGCGCCGCCGCCTGGGGTTACTGCTCGCTGTTCCTGGCGCTGGGGCTGTTGCTGACCAAGGGCGGTTCCAGCCTGGCCTATCAGTGCCTGTTTCTTTGCTGCGCAAACCTGATCGGCGGCACCGGCGCCTATCTGCAGGAGCATGGTCAACGTGGTGCCTGGCTCAACCTGCGGCTGCGGGACTGCACGCGCCAACGCGCCGAGACCGACAACGCCCGTAAGTTGCGCCTGCTCGCCGCCGTTAGCCACGATCTGCGCCAACCGCTGAATGCCATGGGCCTGCATGCCCAGCACCTGCAGGAGCGCGCGGTAGAAGCCGAGGCCCGGCGGATCAGCGCCGGTCTCGCAACCTCAGTGGAGCATCTTGGTCGCATGCTGCAGTCGCTACTCGACTACAGCCGGCTGACCATGCCCGGCGCCATGGTGGCGCAACCCCAGGCGTTGGCGCTGCACCCGCTGTTGAACCGCCTGGCCGCCGAAACACGGGCCGAAGCGGAGCAGCAGGGCGCCGAATTGCAGCTGGAGTGTGGCGAACTCTGGGTGCGCAGCGATGCGCTGCTACTGGAACGCCTGCTGCGTAATCTGCTCTGCAACGCCCTGCGTCATGCCCAAGCGCGACGCGTCTGGCTACACGCACATCCGCAAGGTGAGGAGCTGTGGTTGGAGGTCGGCGACGACGGCCGCGGGCTCAGCCCTGCGGAGCAGGAGCTGGTGTTCGAAGAGTTCCGCCAACTGGGCAACCCGGGGCGCAACGCCGAGTACGGGCTGGGTCTGGGGTTGGCAATAGTGCGCCAGTTGGCGGCCTTGCTGGAGCATCCGCTGGAGCTGCATTCCAGCCTCGGGCAGGGCACGCGACTGCGCTTGCGCTTGCCGTTGGTGGCGGTCGGGCCGGAAACGCTGGTTGCCACACCGGCTAAGGTTCTCGAGGGACGGGTTTTGCTGCTGGAAGATGATCTGGCCGGGCGCGAGGCCTTGCTCGGTCTGTTGCAGCGTTGGGGTTGCGAGGTCTCGGCCTGCGCCAGCCTGGAGGAGGCCCTGGCCTGCCAGGAAGCGACGGATCCGCAGCTGCTGATCAGCGACTACCGCCTGGCTGGGGCGGAGGATGGCTTGCGCGCCATCGAGCGTCTGCGAGAGGCGGCCGGGCGGATGCTGCCGGCGCTGTTGATCAGTGCCGATGTCGGCCCCGAGCTGATGGATCGCTGTGCGCCGGCGCATGTTACCCTGCTGGCCAAACCACTGATGCCGGCGCGGCTGCGCCAGACGCTGGCGATCATGTTGCCGGCGGCGCTCACAGCCAGCCGCGCTGCCGCGCCGAGCTGACGCAGGCCGTGCGGTTGTGCACCTCGAACTCCTGAAACAGTGCCTTCAGATGGGTCTTCACGGTGTCTTCGGACAGCCCCAGGCGGCGGCTGATCGCTTTGTTCGGCAGACCCTCGGCGAGCAGCAGGAGGATCTCGTGTTGCCGCGGAGTCAGTTCGTTCGCCTCCCTGGACTGCGGCACGGCCAGGGTTTCGCCAAGCAACAGGCGCGCAATCGCCTGGCGCAACTCCTCGCCATTCGCACTCTTCGGCATGAAACCCAGCGCCCCGGCGGCCAGCGCGGCCTGGACGTCAAAATTGGAATCGCTGGCGCTGAGTACCGCCACCGGTGTCAGTCGGCCTGCGCGCCGCCAGCGCTGCAGCAGTTCCAGACCCGGCAGGTCGGGCAGGCGCAGGTCGAGCAGGATCAGGTCGAAGTCGCGCCGAGCTAGCCAGGCCTCGGCTTCGGCGGCGCTCTGCGCGGTCTGGATATCCAGCTGCGGGCTGAGCGGGGCGAGGGCCAGGCTGAGGCCGTCGAGGAAGATGCGATGGTCGTCCACCAGGAGCAGGGAGAGTCGTTCGGGCAAGGCAGTGCAAAGCGCTGTCATGGCTGGTCTCAGGCGGCTTTTTATTGTGTTTATCGGGCGCCGCGGAAGTTTAGCGCATCCGAGCTCAGGCAATCAGCGGACTGGCCATCAGAAACGCTAAGTCAGCTGCCTTGATCGCTGGGCTGAGGGCGATACTCAACACACATCCATGCCTTCGGCAGCGCCTGAAACCTCTCCGTTGAGCTTCGCGGAGCTCAACCCAACCTACGCGTTGTGCTACCTGCACAGGCTTCAGCTGAAGCAACGCGTGATTGGGACACATAAACAACAAAAAGCCCCGCAATAGCGGGGCTCTTTTCTGGTCAGCATGCGCGCGTCGCGCAATCGGTGTTCAGGCGATTAGAAACGATACGTCACTTGTGTACCGAAGCCGTGCGCAGAGTTTTTGTAGGTGGAACTGTAGGAGCCCTTGAGAGGGCTGTTCAGTTCGATATCTGCGTCATCTTCTTTCAGGTAGGAGTAGGCCAGGTCGACGGTGATGTCATCGTTAGGACTCCAGGCTGCGCCGAGGCTGAGGATCTTGCGGTCGTCAGTCGGGATGCGCGGCGAGCGGAACTGGTTATTGGTTGGCGCCTGGTCATAGGCCAGGCCAGCGCGCAGGAGCCACTGCGGGTTCAGCTTGTAGGCAGCGCCGACCGCATAGGACCAGGTGTCATGCCATTTTTGTTCTTCGGTGATGGTGCCAAACACAGGGGCCAACGGGCCTGTGACACCTTTGTTGTCGACGGTGATTTCTTCCAGGCGGCTCCAGCGTGTCCAGGTGCTGCCGGCGTAGATCGTCCAGCTGTCGTTAAGGTCATGGGTCACGGAGAGATCAACTGACTCCGGGGTCTTCACATCCAGGGAGGCATCGTACTTGCCTGCGGCACTGGCAAAGATACCGGTGCCGGAAATCTGGGTGTCACCTTCGAGGGTGTAGTCGACCATCGAGTGGTAGGTCATGCCCAGGCGGGTGTGCGGCGTCATCTCGTACAGCACGCCAGCGTTGAAACCTAGGGCGAGGTCATCGCCTTTGATCTTCACTTCGCCGTCAGCGCCGCCAAACGGGTTGCGTATTGCGGAAGTCAGCTCGCCATCGATACGGTTGATGGTCGGGCCGAAGCCGACTGAGAGCCGATCATTGATCTGGTAGCTGAGGGTTGGCTGCAGCGTCATGACGCGCACTTCGCTGCGGTCACCGTAGTAACGGCCCTGGAAGCCGCTTTCATAGTCAGTCACCAGACCAAGGGTGCGTACACGCCCAGGCCGAAGGTCCACTGGTCGTCCAGCGGTTTGACGTAATAGCCCATGGGCACGCCGATGAACGGCACCATATCGCCGTCATTGCTACCGGTAGCACTTGCGCTGGCATCGTCGATATCGGTTTTTGCGTCCAGCAAGGCAAGGCCGCCGCTGACTTGCTCGCGCTTCAGGCGGGACATGCCGGCGGGGTTGCCGAAGACGGTGGTGGCGTCGTCGGCAGAAGAGGAGCGCCCAGCATAGGCCGTGCCCATGTTGCTGATGCTTTGTTCGTTGAGGGCAAAGCCGCCGGCCAGGCTGTAGCTGGAAACGGCGCCGATGGCCAGGGCGAGGGTGGTCTTGAACCAGGCTTGTTGCATTGGGGGGGAAATCCTGTGCGGTAACGCGGGGGGGGCGAAAATTAGCAGGATTTCGAGAAGCTGGCCAGTCGGCAAAAGCCGCGAAATAGAGCGGTTTTGTCGGACAATTCAAGTCAAAGTGATGGCATCTGCTGCGATCTTGTACGACGGTGCTTGCCCACTTGCGATCTGCTAAGCGACCCGGCTGAAGTTGCCGATGTAATGCTGCCAAGCCTCGATAAAGTCGCGTAAGCGGCCGTGCGGATGGAACACCTGACGCCATACATGGGCCAAACCGAGCAGGTCGTCGGCGGCGGGCAATGGTGTTTTTTCGGCCTCCACCAGTAACCAGGCGATGGCGGTGGCGTAGCGTAGATTCACCGTCAACTCGAGGTGCGGAGCGGCCAGAAAAGCATGTTGGCTTGCCAGGCCACGCACTTGGCTGGCCAGCTCTGGATCGAGAGCAAGATGGCGATCCCAGAGCAGTTGATGACGCCGGTCAGCGATGCGGTAGAGACCATGACCGTGACGATCGTCGAGGGCGGAGCCGAGTGCCGACTGGCTGGCGGCGGCACCGAGCAAGAGGGCTTCGGCACTCGCTGAGTGACGTCCCAGGTAGAGGAGGGTAGGGCGGATAACGTGCTGTCGTAACTCGCTAGCGGCAATGCCCATATAAACCTCGCGAAAGGTGACCGGTAGGGCCAGGGCGCGTGGCAGCTTCTACTCATTGTTCTAGAAAGGCCCTACCGGGAGCAGGGTTAGCCGCTCATGTTGAAGTGTAGTGCGATCTTTCGGCTGTAAAGGGCTGTTTTTAAATCGTTTCCAGCTTTTGGTTATTGTCGATATTCCGCTTGGTACTTAGCAGTCATTTTCCACTGCTAAGGGCACAGACCGTCTGCTAGAGCTCTTGGCGGGGGATTTCGGGCGTTCGAGCAGTTGTACGCTTCACTCGCCTTTGGCGATGGGGCGCTGTGGGTCGGTAATCCATTCGCTCCAGGAACCCGCGTATAGCGGTGCCAGCCCATAACCGGCGAGGCTCAAGGCAAACAGGTTATGACAGGCCGTCACCCCGGAGCCGCAATAGGCCACCAGACCGGCTGGTGTGCGTTGACCTAATTGGCTGGCGAAGCGCTGACGCAATTGTTCAGCCGGCAGGAAACGGCCATCTGCACCGAGGTTGTCGGTAAACACCGCGCATTGAGCGCCGGGGATATGCCCGGCAACTGGATCGATCGGTTCCACTTCGCCGCGAAAGCGTGGCAAGGCGCGCGCATCCAGCAGGGTCAGTTGAGGATCGCCAAGACGCTGCTGCAACTGCTCGGCACTGACTATCAGGCTGGCGTCGGGCTGGCCGCTGAAGTTGCCCCGACTGGCTACGGCCGGCTCGACGGTCAGTAGCAGGCCTGCTTCGCGCCAGGCCTTCAAGCCGCCATCCAGCAAGAACACGCCGTCGCGTTTGCCCAGCCAGGCCATCAGCCACCAGGCACGGGCGGCGAAGGCGCCGGGGCCGTCGTCATACACAACCACCTGGCTGTCGGTGTCCAGGCCCCAACTGCGCAGGCGCTCGATCAGCAACGCCGGTTCAGGCAACGGGTGACGGCCGGTGAGGCCTTTGACGATTGGCCCGGAGAGGTCTCGTTCCAGATCGGCGAATTGGGCGCCGACAATATGCCCTTCGGCGTAGCTGCGTTGGCCGTAGGCAACGTCATCGAGGGCGAATCGGCAGTCGAGAATCCTCAAGCCGGGTTGGCCCAGGCGGGCGGCCAGTTGCTGAGGGCTGAGCAGTTGCGCGAGAGGCATGACGGGCTCCTGAGTCGTATCGAGGTCAGTGCGCATCATAAGCGCAGGCTGCGTAGGAAGTGGCAGCTAGGGGGAGTTAAGCGTTGGATAATTAATTGTGCTGGAACTGCACAAAACCTACGGGTTTCCAGTGGACGAGGCTCAGTCGATTTTCAGCTTGCCGATGCGGTCGTTGTCCAGGCTGCCGAAGTACAGGTAACCCCCCGCTGGCTTTACCGAGGTGACCATGCGCAGATGCTTGCCGCTGGTGTCGTGCAGGCTGCGGACGATTTCGCCCTGCTCGTTGATGGCGATGGCCAGGCCGTAGGGGATTGGCTGCGGCCACATGCTGCGCGGCAGCTTGGCAATTTGCGCTTTTAGCCACGGATAGTGGTGCAGGAAGTCGGCATCGGCTTTGCGCGGCGTCGGCAGGGCGACCCAGAAGGTGCCGGCGCGATCGCCTTGCAGGTTGTCCGGCAGGCCCGGCAAGTTGTCGATGAAGGTATCGTGAGTGCCGGCTTTTTCCCCGCTCAGCCAATAGCGAGTGATGCGATAGCGGTAGGTTTCGTTGACCAGGACGAAGTCTTCCTTGGCCGACAGGGCGACACCGTTGGCGAAGTACAGGTCTTTGAGCAGCACGTCGGTCTTGTCGGTCGCCGGGTCGTAACGCAGCAGACGACCATGGGGGCGAGCTTCGAGCAAGTCGAGCAGGTAATCCGGTTGTTCGAATTTGCTCGAGGCATCGGAGAAGTAGATGCGCCCGTCGCTGGCGATATCCACATCATCGGTGAAACGGAATGCCTGCCCCTCGGCTTGCGTGCTCAGCACCTTGATCTGCCCATGCGGGTCGATGCTGAGCAAGCCTTTATAAGCGTCGGCGACGATCAGGTTAGCGTTGGCGTCAAAGTCCATGCCCAGCGGGCGGCCTCGGGTATCGGCAAAGGTTTCCAGGCTGCCGTCGGCCTTGATCCGCACGATCTTGCCGTCATGCAGGCCGGCGTAGAGCTGGCCCTGGGCGTCCACGGCGGTATCTTCCGGGCCATGCATCTGCCCCTGGGCCAGCAGCTCGGCTTTCATCAGGGTGTCGTTGGGCTCCAGCACGCCGATCAGGGCCGGGGCCTTTGGCGCGTCCCAGGCCTGCGGGTCAATCGGGCTGGGGGTTGCTGCGAGGTAGATCGCGGCGGCGGCGAGCAGCAGGGCAAGCAGGCCCAGAAGCTTTTTCATGGCATATCCTTGTGCTGATTCTTGTCGGACAAGCGCCGGCAGCATAGGAGGGCGAATGCCACAGGGCAAGCCGTGAATGCCCGGCAAGCCGCGGGGCCGATATATACTGCGCGCCATTATTTGAGGAGAGTCATGTGACCATCGATATTCACTGGATTCGTGACGACGCCAGCCTGGCGCAACATTGCGCCGAGTGGCAGCGCCTACCTTACGTGGCCCTCGATACCGAGTTCATGCGGGTCGACACGTTCTACCCGATCGCCGGCCTGCTGCAGATCTGCGACGGCGCACGGGTTTATCTGATCGACCCCTTGCCGATTCAGGACTGGACGGCATTCGGCGCGCTGCTGGAAGACCCCGCGGTGATCAAGGTACTGCACGCCTGCAGCGAAGATCTGGAAGTGTTTTTACGCCTGACCGGCAGCCTGCCGGTACCGCTGTTCGATACTCAATTGGCGGCTGCTTACCTCAATCTTGGTTTCTCCATGGGCTATTCGCGCCTGGTGCAGGCCGTTCTCGGGATTGAGCTGCCAAAAGGCGAGACCCGTTCGGACTGGTTGCAGCGCCCGCTGTCGGAGACGCAAATCAGCTACGCCGCCGAAGATGCCTTGCACTTGGCGCAGGTCTATGAGGCCTTGCAGCCCAAACTGTCGGCCGAGAAAACCGCCTGGGTGCTGGAAGACGGTGCCGAGCTGGTGGTCAATCTGCGCCGTGAGATCGATCCGGACGAGGTCTACCGCGAGGCCAAGCTGGCGTGGAAGCTCTCACCGGCACAGCTCGCGGTGTTGCGCGAGCTGTGCGCCTGGCGCGAGCGTGAGGCGCGGGCGAGGAATCAGCCGCGTAATCGAATCATCCGGGAAAACTCGCTGTGGCCGCTGGCCCGCACGCAGCCCGACAATCTGGTCGCACTGGCGCGTATCGACGATATGCACCCCAAGACCGTGCGTCAGGACGGCGAGTTCATTCTCAAACTGATCCAGCAAGCGGCCGCTACCCCGGCAGCCGAGTGGCCAAAGGCGTTGCCCGAGCCACTGCCCATGGAGGCCGCGGCGCTCCTCAAAGAACTGCGGGCCATCGGCCAACGCGAAGCCGAGCGGCTGGACATGGCGCCGGAGCTGATGCTACGCAAGAAGACCCTCGAAGCGCTGCTGAAAAGCGGCTACCCCAACGGCCCCTACCAATTGCCCGAGTCCCTGCGTGGCTGGCGGCGTGAATTGATGGGCCAGGCATTGCTCGACAGCCTGGCCGCGCAACCCCAGGAAGAACAGGCATGAAACGCATCTGCTCGATTTATAAAAGCCCACGCAAGAACGAGATGTA
>JBOICE010000090.1:0-4117 GCA_050739815.1 Pseudomonas sp.
GCGCCTGCAGCAACTGGGCTGGGAGCACGAGCTACTGTCGGTGTTGTGGGATGTGGATCGCCCGGAAGATCTACCGCGCTTGGCTGAGCTAGGGATTTCTCTGGCGTGATCTAGGCGGGCGATCAAGGCCGATGCCCGTTTGAACACCTGCCGATCGAGCCTGCGTGAGCGAGTCAGAGCCTAGAACAGCCCGCCATTCTCGTCGCGGCGTGCTTCGCGCTGAAGCTGGTAGACGAAACGTTCAATCTGACGCTGTTCAAGGCCGCTCATGCGGTGGAAACGCATCCCCGCGAAGGTCGTATCGAACTTTTCTTCATACTGCAGGTGGCGCAACTCGACTGAAGTTGTCATGGCGCCGAAGGGCAGATGAGCGGTAAAACGCTCATACACCTGGCCCGACTGAAGACGTTTGCTGATATCGCCAGGGAAACGCAATTTGCAGCCAGTGGCGGAGATATCCAACAATTGACCTTTGATTGAAGGTGTCAGCTTATCGCCAGCGAGCTCGATATTGACCAGTTGGGCCTGTTTGATCGGCGCGCGAAACGCATTGCGGCGTTGATGGTAGAGAGCTTCTGTAGGTAACGGGCTCCAGTAGCAGCGAGCGCCTTCCAGCTCGCCGATCTGTACCTCTTGCCGAGACTCCCAGGCGACTCGTACGCCTTCGTGGAAGCCTTCAACGCGGAAAGTTTCGCCGTTCTTCAGGAACCGCTCACCATCGTTTGGAATCATTTCATCCAGGGCCAGCAGTCCGCGCTCACGGTCGACTTTGACTAAATAGCTTTGGAAGCGCTGAGTGCGCTCATGAAAAGTGATCACCAAAGGATCGTGGTTTTCTTGCAGCTGACGTAGGGCGGCAAAAACTTCCAGCGGTGCTTTGAGCACCTTGGGCGGCTGCGGGCCATCATCCACGATGAAGGGATTGGACACGGTCCAGAATTCTCCGAGCGAAGTGCAACGGCACCAGCATACTGGCATTGTGCCTGTATGTCCCCTGTGCCTTGTTATAAGTGTTTGTCAGGCCTGACTGAGTGGGCGCTGCTGGGCGATTCTAGCGGCACCGCCGCGACTGTCATAGAGCCCAGGCGTCTCACCACCACGAAGAATGCCCAGTACGCTGCCAATTGAGGCTTGGTTGGCACGAATCAGTCGGCCATTCCGCAGGTTGGCGGCTTGGCAGTGTTCAAGCAGTGCGCTCAGCTCATCGCTGCGAGCAAGCAGTTCTGTGCCGTGATTGGAGCGCGCGGCAAGGGCTGTCAGGCCTGCGCGGTCAGCAGTCAACTGCAGGCCGGCAAGCAGCTGACTGCGTTCGCCGCCGTGCTGCCCCAGTAGCACCAGTAAGGGTTGCTTATCCGCCAAGATGGTCTCCAGGCGGGGGAGGTCGCGTTCGCTGAGGGCTTGAAACTCGGCGTCGATCAGCTCAAGCAACTGCTGAGCGGTGCCGATATCGTCGCTGAAAAGTTGGAGCAGAGTAATGTCGTGCATCGCGGGCCCTGGGAGTTAGGCGTCCAACACCCCCAGCGCAGCCCTGAGACTAGCGCTGGGATTCGAAATTGAGCAGTTTACTGGCAACGCGCTGACTGTCGACTTGGTAGCTTCCGTCGGCAATTGCCTGCTTCAGTCGAGCGACGCGCTCCTTATCTACCACAGGTTGGTCGCGCAGCTTGTCGGTGACTTGCTGCAGTTGCTGAGCCTCTTGGCTGAGCTGAACAGATTCGCCGGTTTTGGTATGGGTTTGCTCGGCAGGAGCCGACGCCGGAACGGGTGGATTGCTACTGGCGGCTTCATTGCGACTGCCAGACTGGGTAGAGCTGGTACGCCCAGTGTTGGTGGGCGCGGCGGCAGTGTTGGGCCGGTTGAAGTCGATGACCATGATGCAAAACCTCGGACGGTGTTTGGACGCTTGCCAAGCTTATCGGCCATGTTTAAGAAAACTTTAGGGCTTTAAATTGTGCGTCATGCAGCAGGCTAATAAGCCCCAGTGTAGAAAAACGCCAGCTAAATTGCGCTACAAAAAAACAGCTTACATCGCCACTTCAACTTGGCCTGGGCCCATCACGCGGGCTCGGATCACCCGTTTCGAGCTCAAATTACGAACCTTTATCTGCTCGCCCAGTGCTCCATCCGATAAGGCTTCTCCTGGCATGCGCACATTGATCGTACTGTTGCGCGCACTTATCACGACTTGATCGTTCTTGCGCACGACCTCGGACTGTTGCAGATGCAGCGGCGCTAGCACCTGGTCGGACTGCAAGGTACGGGTCAGTTTCTTGCCAAGTGCTTGTTCCAGTGAGGTGAGATAGCCTTGATTGAGCAGACCGACGTCGCGCTCCACTAATGACAAGTCCGCTTCACCGAGTACGCTTTCACGCTTCAGTGGCCGGATGGCGATCACCACCTGACGAAAGATGCGCACCTGGGCAGGAACAAATACCGTCCAGGGCGAGCTGCCTTCGCAACGAACTTTAACGGTCACTCGACCGATCGGTTGGGCGGGGCTCTCCAGAGAGACCGTCAAATCTTCGTCGCACAATGGCAGGCGTAGGCGCGGATCGAGTGAGTTGATTTGGATTTCATGGCGGCCCTGGATTTCACTACGTTCTAAATAGTCTTCGACTGTTACCTCAAGAAAGCCCTGGGTTGCGCCGATAAGTTGTTCAGGTATGGTCACTTCATCTGCGAGGGCAGGGTTAAGACCGAGCCAGAAAAAAGCCAATAGAGCCCCAACTAGCGTGCGGCGCTTGGCCATCAAGTGTCGAAAAAGTGTCGTTTTCACGTTCATAAACGCTTCAAAGCAAACCCCGTGCCGCTTGCTAGGCTAAGCGGGGCGTCTGGTGGTTGAACTTAAGGGAGTCAAGGCATGGCCGGTGTAATGGACTCGGTTAATCAGCGTACTCAACTGGTCGGGCAGAACCGACTGGAGCTGCTGTTATTCCGTCTCGACGGCAAGCAGCTGTACGGAATCAATGTGTTCAAGGTGAAGGAGGTGCTGCAGTGCCCCAAGCTCACCATCATGCCTAAATCCAGCCCTGTGGTGCGTGGGGTCGCCAATATCCGAGGGGGAACCATTCCAATTCTTGATTTGGCCATGGCTACCGGCCGACCAGGGCTGGATGACCTGAAGAGCAGCTTCGTCATCATCACGGAATACAACACCAAGGTTCAGGGTTTTCTGGTGCGCTCGGTGGAGCGCATCGTCAACATGAACTGGGAAGAGATTCATCCGCCACCCAAGGGCACGGGCCGTGACCACTATCTAACTGCGGTCACGCACTTGGATCAGCAATTGGTGGAAATCATCGACGTAGAGAAAATCCTCGCGGAGGTCGCGCCGACATCCGAGGCCATTTCTGCCGGCGTGATCGATCCGGCCACCCAGCGTAAAGCCGTTAGCAAGCATGTCTTGATCGTCGATGACTCGTCGGTTGCGCGCAAGCAGGTGACGCGCTGCTTGCAGTCGGTCGGTGTTGAGGTCACGGCGTTGAACGATGGTCGGGAAGCCTTGAACTATCTGCGTAAGCTGGCCGATGACGGCAAGCGGCCGGAGAATGAGTTGCTCATGCTGATTTCCGACATTGAGATGCCGGAGATGGATGGCTATACGTTAACCGCGGAGATCCGTGCTGATCCGCGCATGCAGAAGCTGCATATCCTCCTGCATACTTCACTCTCCGGTGTGTTCAATCAGGCGATGGTGAAGAAAGTTGGCGCGGATGATTTTCTCGCCAAGTTCCGGCCTGATGACTTGGCTTCACGGGTGATTGAGCGCATCAACATAGCGGATGAGGTCTGAGAGCTTGGCTCTCAGCGGTACATGGGTTCGGTGAGGCGGCGCTAGTGTCTTCAGGTAATTTGGATTTTGAGCAGTTCCGGACTTTCCTGGAAAAAGCCTGCGGCATCCTTTTGGGCAGTAATAAGCAGTATCTGGTATCCAGCCGGCTGAATAAGCTGATGGAGCAGAATGGCATCAAGACCCTCGGCGAATTGGTGCAGCGCATGCAAGGCCTGCCGCGCAGCGGCCTGCGCGAACAGGTGGTGGATGCCATGACCACCAACGAAACCCTCTGGTTTCGTGATGCCTATCCGTTCGAAGTGCTGAAGAATCGGGTCTTGCCCG
>JBOICE010000091.1:0-6599 GCA_050739815.1 Pseudomonas sp.
GGCTACGCCCGCGCCCCTAAAGGGTTAAATGGATTAAGGGTTAACGACTCTGCGGACGGCGACTGCCCGACGCGCGGTGTCCTTGTGGGCGTAGTACTGGCTGCCATCAACGAAGTACTGGATCCACGCGTAGCGCGGGCTGTGCTGCGTACTGCTGGAGTACCAACCATCCGTGCTGAACAGCTCCGGCACGTTGAGGTAGCACAGGCGCAACTCGTGGCGGGCTGGCAGATACCAGTCGCGCAAGCCGTCGATTTCCAAGTCAGTCGCCCACTGGGCGGCGGGGTGGTCATGCTTGGAGTTGAACAGGGCGCGGGTGTTGGCCAGGCCGTCTCGGGCGCTGGTGGCACCGGGTTCGTTTTTGCCTGCGCCGCCCCATTCAATTTCTTCCAGTTGGCCGGCGAGGTCGGTCGGGACGATCAGGTGATAGTCAGACGTGCCATCTTCGCCACGCACCATTCCGGCATAGATGCCGCCTTGGCCGTGCCAGTACTGGCCGATGGCAGGTGCCCCGAGGCCGATGACCAGCTCGCCGGCGATCAGCTCAGGCATGGCCGCCAGGCCGGTGGATTGTTCGAGCACCTGGCGTGCCAGGACGGCGTTGGGGGTTTCGATTCGGGTGGTGCCGACTGCTACGGTGATCATGTTCATTGTGCGGGCCTCAAGTTTGGCGCGATCCGCGCGCTGCGCGCGCGGCCTGAATAATTGAATGGGTTAAGGGGTGACTTTGAATCTGCGGACGGCGACTGCCCGACGCGCGAGGCCCTTGTGGCCGGTGTACTGGCTGCCATCAACGAAGTCCTGGATCCACGCGGTGTCCGGGCTGTACGGCGTGCTGGACCAGTAGCTTTCGGCCTGGAAGGCTTCGGTGCCCTCGTCCTGGAACGCCGGGTCGGTGGCTTGGGCAGGGCTGGCCTCGGTGTACGGGAAGCCGGGCGGCAGGCTGCTGGGGTTGTCGCCGTCGCGGAAGCTGCACCAGTTCTCTTCCTTGGTCGGCTTGAGGTTGCGGTAGCACAGCTCCAGTTCGTCGCGGCTGGGGATGTACCAGTCGGCGTGGCCGTTAAGCTCGAGGGTGAGCGCCCATTGGGCGAGCGGGCAGTCTGCGGCGGCCATGGCTTCGGTGTTGGCGCGGCCGTCGTTGTAGCTGCGGGCGTCGGCGATGTCCTGGCCGTACCGGCCCCATACGGTTGGCTCATGCGCGCCGGCGGCTTTGGGCGCGACAATCAGGGCGTACTCGGCGCCGTCCAGCAGGAAGCGGCCGGCGTAGAAACCGCCCGCAAACGGGGTACCGGGTACGGTCGGGAGTGTTGCGTGGGTGATTGCGTTCATGTGTGCTGTGCCTCTGTTTTTGGTGGTTTAGGCGAATGCTGCGCGATGGGTGGTAGCCATCAGTTGCAGTAAACGGTTGAAGTAGTGAATGGATGCTTCGCCGGGTGTCTGCGGCCAGATGGTTGCCGGCATGGGGTCGATGCCCTGCAGGCATTCCCATTCAGCGGGGTGGGTTGGCATTAGGTCGCGGCGCTCGGTGGCTAGGGCGACTAGGTCGGCGCGGTGCACAGCCTTCGGCAGGCTGTAGTCGATGTCGAAGCGATCGCAGATGGCTATCCAGATGCCGTACTCAATTTCGCTATAGGCAGCCAGGCTTTCGTGCTGCTTGAGTGGGCGCACCAGGTCGCCGACGTAGGCTTCGGTGGCGTCATGCAGCAGGGCGGGCAGTTGCATCTCGGCTGGGACCAGGTCGGCCACGATGCAGCAGTGCTGAGCAACCGAGTAGAAGCTGGTGGTGTGGCCGTTGAAGCGGCACTGCATGCCAAGGCTATGCGCGATATCGGACGGGTCGATCATGACGGCCGTTGGGGCGAACAGGTCCATGGCCTTGCCGGAGCGGGTGAGTATCCAGGTCATTGGGCTGCCTCCTGCGATGCACGATGCAGCTCAAGTGCCCGCACCAGTTGGCGCGCCTCATGCCGGGCATCGTGCAAGGCGTGGTGTTTGGTGCCCTCGAACGGGATCTGTTTGGCGGCTGGGTACAGGGCCAGCAAGGTACGCAGATCGCGGTCGTTCCAGTAAGCCCATGGCCGCTCGGTGCCGGCTGCGCTGTAGGCGCTGGAAAGGATGACGTTGTCGAACGTGGCGCCGTTGCCCCACACCAGAATTTCGTTCAGATGGGCGTTGCTGCCCATGAATGCGCGCAGTGCGCCGAGGGCATTCCAGATGGATTCGCCGCCCTGGCTGCCATCGATCTCGACTCGCGCCTCGGCGCCTTGGCGTAGCCACCACTGGATGGTGCTGGCATCTGCCTCGCCGCCGTAGTTCAGCGCATTCTCCAGATCGACGCGCTGGTAAAACTCCCCGCCAGGCGCGCCGTTGTATACCTCGACACAGCCAATGGCGACGATGGCCGCGCGCGGCCCTTTGCCCATGGTTTCCAGGTCGAGGACGTAGTGCGTGGCGTTGATCATGCCGCACCCCGCAGGCCTTTACCGGCCATCGTCAGCTCTTCGTCGATGACGTAAACCTGTTGCATCAGGTTGGCCATGGTGGTTTCGGCGCGGTCGGCGTCGGCGGGTTTGAGGCTGGGTAGCACGTCGCGCAGGCGCTTGAGGCTGGCCATGTGTTCGCGGCGCAGGGTGCGCAGGTCGGCGGTGGTCATAAACTCGATCATGCGGCCTCCGTGCTGGCGGGGGTGGCGGCGGTTTCGAGCACGCTGCGCAGGCGTTCGCTGATGTTGAGGGTGTCGAGGGCTATCTGCCGGGTGCTGTGGGCCTGATCGTCGATGCGCATGCCGGCGTACAGGTCGGCGGCGATGCTGAGCTTGCGTGCCGCGGCGATCAGCACGCGCATGTCGGCGTGGTTGAGCAGGGCGCTGTGACGCTCGAGGGCGTCGATGCGTTGCCCGCTGTCCTGGATGGTGGCTTCGAGGGCGGCCTGGTGGTTGCGCCGCTCGATCTCGCGCAGGTGGCGCAGTTGCTCGGCGTCGTTGCGCAGGTTGCGGATGATGGTGCCAGACTCGGCCGCCCCTGCGGATTTGCCGGCGCAGTAGCCGCCGTCGTAGCCGGTGTCGGTGCCGTCTTTGACGCCCGAGCTGTAGGCGCATAAGTAGAAGATGACGACGGCGACGATGATGGCGATCAACAGGACGCCGTCGATGAGGGTTGCTTGCATGTGCTGGGCCTTTTGGTATGCCTGGCGCCGTGATGTGGTAGGCGGCGCCAGGGCTTGGTGGGGGTTAGTTGCCGAGGGCGAAGGTGCCGATGGTCAGCGGCACGAAACCGCCGACCTCGTGCTCGAGCACGTGCTTGAATTCGATGGCGAACTCTTCGCGCTGGGCCTCTTCGCCGACCCAGCGCAGTTTGAGCACGTGCTTGTCGTCGCCGGTGATGACCGACAGGCGCAGGGTGAGGGTCGAGGTGCCCAGCCCTTCGAACGGCACGACCTGGAACAGGAAGGCGGTCGGCAGGGTCTCTTGGCTTTTGGCCTCGATGTCGTCCATGGCGCTGCGCGAGGCGCTGAAGTCACCGACCGAGCTGTCGCGCTGGCTGGTGGCTTTGATGGTCATCTTGCGCACGCCGCTGATGGCGGCAGCGATGCTGAGAGTTTCGCTGCCGGCGGTGGCGGTGATGTGCGGCGCCCAGTCTTCCAGCCACTCGGCCAGGGTCTGCTGGTTGAGGCTTTTACCGACGATGGCTTGAACGGCGGTGTAGGCGGCGGTCGGCTTGAGGGTCAGGGTCGCGCGGTCGTCACCGTGGCCGGCCTCGTCCGGCGTGCCGAGGTTGAAAATCACCGTGGCGGCCATGGCGTCCTGGTCGATAAAGCCGCGCGAGGCGATCGCGTCTGAGTCGTCGCTGATGTGCGACTCGGCATACTTGCTGAAGTCGCGCAGGGACTGGGTTTTCAGGCTGCCGCGAAAGCGATCGCGGGTAGGCTGGTACTTCTCAAGCCCGTGCAGGCTTACCGACTCGGGCAGGACAACAACATTGCTGCCGCCGGCGATGCTGATGGGTTTGGCGGCGGCGACCAGGGCTTGGGCTTCGATGTGTTGCAGGGTTTCTTTGCTCAACATGGGTGTTTCCTTGTGGTAGGGATTGGCTAGTGCTGCCGCTTAAACTTCGCGGGCCACGACGGGGGTGTCTTCGCGCTTGAACAGCTGAGCGGTCGGGTCGTTCTGGAACAGTTCGAGGCCGTTCTGGGTGACGTACATGGGCGTGTCCAGGGCGGTGTCCTCGCGCTTGCTACCGCGTTTGGTAGGCGCGGTGAAGTCGAGCTTGTGGTTGACCTTGACCTGGTTGCTTTCGCCGATTTGGCTGAGTTCGAAGGTGACAATCACCTTGCCCTTCTTGCCAAAGTCGACCACGCCGCCAGCGACGTCGCTCAGGGCGCGGCCGACTTGCTGGCTGAATACGCCGGCGTTGAGTGAGTTCAGAAACTCGTTGGTATCGGTGGGTTTCATTGTGCTGTGCCTCTGTTGCGGGTGATGGCCGTGGTAGGGCCGGGTTATGCCGCGGTGGCGGCTGCTTCTTGGCGATCCAGCCAGTCGGCCAGGTCGTTCAAATAGATGATCCAGGTGCCGCGTTTGGAGCTGGGGTCGAGCGGCTGAATCTTGATGTTGATGTGCTTGGCGGTGATCTTGCGGCGCAGGTGCTTCATTGAGCCGATGTGCTTGAGGTGGTCGGCCAGCAGGGTTTCCACCGTGATGTAGTTAGCCGGGTAATGGCGGCGCAGTTGTTCGTAGGTGGTCGGGGTGTTTGGCGTCATGACATATCCCCATGCAGGCCGGGCTCGTATTTGTCCTCCAGCGCGGCCACGCGCTCCCAGGCGTGGGCTTCGGCCAGCAGGGCGGCGCGCAGCTTGGCCTCCAACTCGGCCACACGCTCGGTCAGGCTGCCGCCTGGGCGGGCGCTTTGTATGCAGCGGCGGCGAGCGCGGGAGGCGTAGGCGCGGTCGAGGTTGCACTCGGTGCACATGCCGGTTTTGGTGTAGCGCACGGTGTGGCCGCGCTTGCAGGGCATGCCTTCGAACTTCATGCGCCCGGCGAGCATTGCGGCGTTTTTGTTGTAGAAGTGCAGCGCGCGTTGGGTTTGCGCTGGGGTAAGGGGGCTCATGCGGCGTCCTTGTTGGTCACGGTGATACCCAACTGCTTGGCCATCCAACGGATGCCCGCCTCCGTAACCATCACCACGCCGTAATGGCTGAACGCGCGGATGTTCGGGTTCCAGCGGCTGCGGGTGTCGGTATACAGCTGGCCCTTGTCGCGGTGCTGGCAGGCCAGCTCGCCCAGTTGGGTGATGATGCCCAATTGGCGCAGCTGGCGGCGCAAGGCGCGTGGCTTGAGGCCGAGCACGGCGGCGGCCTGGTCGAGGGTGCGATTCATGGCGGTGGCCTCAGGCTGCTAGCAGCTGGTCGAGCCAGTGCATGGCTTCTTGCGGTTGATCGCTGGCGATCGCCACAAGGCATGCGCCCAGCGGGTATGCCTCGTGTGCGGCGATGCGCCCGGCCAGGGCATTGGCGGCTTGGAGGTCGCCCAGGCTGATGCCGCCGCGTTCAGCGCGTTCCAGCTCGCGCTGCAGATACCAGCGCGCCTTCTGCAGATCTTCGCGGCCGTTCTTGGTGCGGTGGCGGAACACGTACTTGAAGGCATTGCCGAGGGAGAAAGGCAGCCGCTCGGTGACCTCGATGCACTCCACTCCACTCGGGTGGCCGTTGTAATGCGGCGGGTGGTTGACCATGTCGGCCACCGCAAAACGGCGCGCGTCCGGGTGCGCTGGCAATGGATCTGCCGCGCTGGTAGCGAAGATGTGGTTGGTCACTACGCCTTGGCGGTGATCGGTATTCCACAGATCCGCGGCGGCCTGCTCGGTGGTGGCGCCTGTGTCTACTCGGCTGCAATCGTTGTAGCGGCATTTAACGCCGTGCACCCAGTCCTGGCTGCCGTCGCGCAGGCGGCTATAGGCAATGGCTTCGCCGCCACAATGACGGCAGGGCACAACTGAGGCGGGGGTGAAAGCCGGCGGCTGAGGGCTTGGTTCCTCGGCCGTGCACAGCGTGCCATTGGCGATGGCCTCTACGAACTCCGCCAGGTGCGCTTGGTTGGCTGTGTCTTCGGCTTGCAGGGTCTGGGTGTTGACGTGGCTGCCGAAGGTGACGACGGCCTCCAGCCCGGCGCCGAAGCGCTCGATGCTGATACCGGCTCTGAGCTGCGAGGTTTGGCGTTCGAGCAGCAGGGTTTCGCTGCCGCCAGTCTGCAACAGCAAGCTCAATGCTTTTTCGGAGCCATTGGTGAGGGAATAGACGCTCATGCTGCGCCACCCCACGGCCCGAAATCCTCGAAGGCGGGCAGGGTGATGGGTTGCTGGAGCTGAGGGCGGCCACCCGCAAGCAGGATCAGCCGGCCAGTGGCCTGTTGAACTGTGCGGATGGCGTCAGGATTAGAAGCCGCTGTCGGGTGGAGATACACCGGGCAGCGGGTGGTGCTGTGCTGTGTCGTTTGCATGGCGCGTACTCTGGTGAGTGGGTACGGCGACAATATTAACCGTGAGGGTTAACTAGTCAAGAGGAATAATTAACCTATATAGGTTAACTATTTGAGTGTTTGTCTTTTC
>JBOICE010000092.1:0-6918 GCA_050739815.1 Pseudomonas sp.
ATCAAGTCGGCCGCCAACGGCGTATTGATCAGCACCTCGATCACCGCACGCCGCCCCTTGCCATCGGGTGTGGGTACCAGTTGCTGAGCCACGATAGCCTTGAGGTTCAGCGACAGGTCCATCCACACTTGCGGCTGCCGGTCGGCCGGGAAGAAGTTGATGATCCGGTCCAACGCCTGGTTGGCGTTGTTGGCATGCAGCGTGGCCAGGCACAGGTGGCCGGTTTCGGCGAACGCGACGGCGTGATCCATGGTCTCGCGAGTCCGCACCTCACCGATCAGAATCACGTCAGGGGCCTGACGCAAGGTGTTTTTCAGCGCCACCTCAAAGGACTCGGTATCGATCCCCACTTCACGCTGAGTGACGATGCAACTCTGGTGCTGGTGGATGTATTCGATCGGGTCTTCGATGGAGATGATGTGGCCGCTGCTGTTCTTGTTGCGGTAACCGATCATCGCTGCCAGCGAGGTCGACTTACCGGTACCGGTTGCACCGACGAACAACACCAGCCCGCGCTTGGTCAACGCCAGCTTCTTCAGCACTTCCGGTAGTTTGAGATCTTCCAGGGTCGGAATATTGGTCTCGATGCGCCGCAGCACCATTCCCGCCAGGTTGCGCTGATAGAAGGCGCTGACCCGGAAACGGCCGACACCGCGCGCACTGATGGCGAAGTTGCATTCATGGTTTTCGGCGAAGTCCCGGCGCTGCTGCTCGTTCATCACCGAATGCACGGTTTCACGGGTCTGCTCTGGCGACATGGGGTTCTTGGTGATCGGCATGATCTTGCCGTTGACCTTCATCGACGGCGGCACACCGGCCGTAATGAACAGGTCAGAGCCACCCTTTTCCACCATCAAACGCAGCAGTTTTTCGAATTCCATGGACTCTCTCGCCTATCACGCGACTCACTCACGGCGTATTGCAGCTACCGCCAGCCCCCAAGGGCGAGTCGATTGCGGGCGTGTACCGCAACCGACGTAACCCACCCCACCACATGGCGAGGTGGATACGGATCAGAAATTTTCGGGTGTCTTGGATTTTTCGCGGGCGTTTTCGCGGGTGATCAAACCCTTGGCTACCAAGCCTTTGAGGCAGGAGTCGAGGGTCTGCATGCCCAGCGAGCCACCCGTCTGGATCGCCGAATACATCTGCGCGACCTTGTCTTCGCGGATCAGGTTACGGATTGCCGGAGTGCCGATCATGATCTCGTGCGCGGCCACCCGACCGCCGCCAACCTTCTTGATCAGGGTTTGCGAAATCACCGATTGCAGCGACTCCGAGAGCATGGAGCGAACCATGGACTTCTCTTCTGCCGGGAACACGTCGACCACCCGGTCAATGGTCTTGGCCGCCGAGGTGGTGTGCAGGGTGCCAAACACCAAGTGCCCGGTTTCCGCGGCTGTCAGCGCCAGGCGAATGGTTTCGAGGTCGCGCATCTCACCAACCAGGATGATGTCCGGGTCTTCCCGCAGTGCCGAGCGCAGCGCCTCGGAGAAACCGAGGGTGTCGCGATGCACTTCCCGCTGGTTGATCAGGCACTTTTTCGATTCGTGAACGAATTCGATCGGGTCTTCAACGGTGAGGATGTGGTGATATTTATTGCTGTTTATGTAGTCGAGCATCGCCGCCAGCGTGGTCGACTTGCCCGAACCGGTCGGCCCGGTGACCAGCACCAAACCACGCGGCACATCGGAAATCTTCTTGAAGATCTCGCCCATGCCCAGGTCTTCCATGGACAGGACCTTGGACGGAATGGTCCGAAATACTGCACCGGCACCGCGATTCTGGTTGAAGGCGTTGACCCGAAACCGCGCGACACCCGGGACTTCGAAGGAAAAGTCGGTTTCGAGAAACTCCTCGAAATCCTTACGCTGCTTGTCATTCATGATGTCGTAGATCAGCGCATGCACCTGCTTATGATCCAGAGCGGGTAAATTGATCCGCCGCACATCGCCGTCGACCCGAATCATCGGTGGCAAACCAGCAGAGAGGTGCAGGTCTGAAGCGCCTTGCTTAGCGCTGAAGGCAAGCAGCTCAGTGATATCCATGGAACTCCCTAATGACAAGCAAGCAGGTAGAATGCCGCAGACCCTAGGCGGCTGGCGCAGGTAATGTCCACGATAGCAGAGAATATTGCAAAGGTCGGTGAGCGTATCCGTGAGGCGGCGCAAGCCTCGCAGCGAGATTTCGCGACTATTGGCCTATTGGCAGTGAGTAAAACCAAACCGCCGCAAGCTATCCGTGAAGCCTGCGCGGCAGGCCTGCATGACTTTGGTGAAAACTACCTGCAAGAAGCCCTGAGCAAACAGGCCGAGCTGAGCGACTTGCCCTTGATTTGGCATTTCATCGGCCCCATTCAGTCGAATAAGACCAAAGCCATCGCCGAGCATTTCAGCTGGGTACATTCGGTCGAGCGGCTCAAGATCGCGCAACGCTTGTCTGAACAGCGTCCGGCCCAGCTACCGCCGTTGAACATCTGCTTGCAGGTCAATGTCAGTGGCGAGGCGAGCAAATCCGGCTGCGCTCCCGAGGATTTACCGGCGCTTGCGGCCGCGGTAGCGAAGTTGCCACGGCTTAAACTGCGCGGGCTGATGGCCATTCCTGAACCAACCGATGATCTCGCGGCCCAACATGCGGCCTTCGCCCAAGTACGTGAGCTGCAGGCCCGCCTGAACCTGGATCTCGATACCCTCTCCATGGGCATGAGCCACGATCTGGAAGCCGCGATTGCCGAAGGCGCCAGTTGGGTGCGGATTGGCACGGCCCTGTTTGGCGCTCGCGACTATAGCCACTGATGAATCGGCCATCCCTCAGCCTGGGCTAACCCAGCTTTATTAAAGGAAGCGTTTTATGAGCGACACCCGCATTGCGTTTATCGGCGCCGGCAACATGGCCGCCAGCCTGATTGGCGGCCTGCGCGCCCAAGGTATGGAAGCCGCGCGCATTCGCGCCAGCGACCCGGGCGCCGAGCAGCGCGCCAAGATTACCGCCGAGCATGGTATTGAAGTCGTTGCCGACAACGCCGAGGCCATCCAAGGCGCGGACGTGATCGTCCTGGCCGTCAAGCCGCAAGCGATGAAAGCCGTCTGCCAAGCCCTGGCACCGAGCCTCGGCGGCAAGCAATTGATTGTCTCCATCGCCGCCGGCATCACCTGCGCCAGCCTGCAGAACTGGCTGGGCGCCCAACCGATTGTGCGCTGCATGCCGAACACCCCGGCACTGCTGCGCCAGGGCGTCAGTGGCCTGTATGCCAACGCACAAGTGTCCGCAGCGCAGCGCCAGCAAGCCGAACAACTGCTCTCGGCAGTCGGTGTGGCGTTGTGGCTGGACGAAGAGCAACTGATCGACGCGGTGACCGCCGTTTCAGGCAGCGGCCCGGCCTATTTCTTCCTGCTGATCGAGGCGATGACTGCTGCTGGCGAGAAACTCGGCCTGCCGCGCGCGACAGCCGCTCAGCTAACGCTGCAGACTGCGCTGGGTGCTGCGCGCATGGCTGTCAGCAGCGATGTCGAGGCGGCAGAACTGCGCCGCCGCGTGACCTCGCCCGCCGGCACGACCGAGGCGGCGATCAAGACTTTCCAGGCTGGAGGCTTTGAAGCCTTGGTCGAACAGGCATTAAACGCCGCCGCGCACCGCTCGGCGGAGCTGGCCGAGCAGCTGGGCCAATAAGGAGCTGATGATGATAGGACTGAATACCGCTGCCGTGTACCTCCTGCAAACTATCGGCAGCCTGTACCTGCTGATTGTGCTGTTGCGCTTCATTCTGCAACTGGTGCGGGCAGACTTTTACAACCCACTGTGCCAATTCATCGTGCGCGCCACTCAGCCGCTGCTGAAACCCTTGCGCAAGATCATCCCAGGCTTTGGCGGGCTGGATATGGCCTCGCTGGCGCTGGCGATTCTGCTCCAGCTGGTGCTCATCACGCTGACCTTGCTACTGACTTACGGGGTACTGGCCAACCCGCTGCAACTGCTGATCTGGTCGGTCATTGGGATCACCGCGCTGTTCTTGAAGGTGTTCTTCTTCGCCATGATCATCAGCGTGATCCTCTCCTGGGTCGCCCAGGGCAGCCACAATCCGGGTGTGCAGCTGGTCAACCAGATCTGCGAGCCGATGCTGATGCCGATCCGCCGTATCCTGCCGAGCATGGGCGGCCTAGATATCTCGCCGATCTTCGCCTTCATCGCCATCAAACTGATCGACATGCTGGTGATTCAAAACCTCATGATCAGCACCGGCATGCCTGACGTGCTGCGTCTGCTGCTCTGATGCCGTTCTACCGTTGGGATGGCGATGACCTGATCCTCGACTGCCATCTGCAGCCCAAGGCCAGTTGCGACGAGTTCGCCGGGCTGCATGGTGAGCGGTTGAAGATTCGCCTCACCGCCCCACCGGTGGAAGGTAAGGCCAATGCTCATCTACTGGCCTTTCTCGCCAGCGCCTTCGGCGTCGCCAAGCGCCAGGTCAGCCTGGAAAGCGGCGAGCTGAACCGACAGAAACGCGTACGCATCCACAGTCCAAAGCGACTCCCGCCAGATCTTGGAATGACCGCCTAGTCACTCTGGCCGACCTTAAGGCGGGCCGTAGCGCCCTCCCAATTGACGTTCGCGCCCCGATCCGCATAATGCGACGCAATGGCAGACTGCCACATGCTGTGAATGCTGCGGCTTACGACAACTTGCTGCAGAACGCTTGCGCAGTCGATGATCTCCCACAATTCCCGCAGGATGCGCCGCCGAAAGGAGAGCAAGGATGAGCATGGAACGTCTCAGCCAACAGGTGAGTGCTTACGTCACCTGGAAGCGCGAGTTGATGCGCGAGATCACCCGCTATCGCAGCTGGTTGGCCAATAACCGTCTTACCTCCGAGGCCGTGGAGGCCAAGCTCGAAAGCGCTCTGCGCCTGCTGCGCACCGACCACATCACCCTGGCCTTTATCGGTGAGTTTTCCCGCGGCAAGACCGAGCTGATCAACAGCCTGTTTTTCTCCGAATACGGCCAACGCATGCTGCCGTCGCACGCCGGGCGCACGACCATGTGCCCGACCGAGCTGTTCTTCGATCCCCGTTCCGAGCGCTCCTATATTCGACTGCTGCCGATCGAAACGCGCATGGCCGAGGCCAGCGTCGCCCAGTTCAAGCGCATCCCCCGGCATTGGGTGAACATCCCGCTGGACATCAGCGACCCCGAAAACATGGTGCAGGCCTTCACCCAAGTCGCGAAGACCAAACCGATGCCGGTAGAGCAGGCGATCCAGCTTGGCTTCCACCCAGACATGCTGGAAAGCGCCGGCAAGCCCGACCAGGTACTGGTGCCCGCCTGGCGCCATGCCATCGTCAATTTCGACCACCCGCTGCTGCGCCAAGGCCTGCGCATCCTCGACACCCCCGGCTTGAACGCCCTCGGCAGCGAACCCGAACTGACCCTGTCGATGCTGCCCAGCGCCCAGGCGATCATCTTCCTGCTGTCCGCCGATACCGGGGTGACCGCCAGCGACATGGCCGTCTGGCAGACGCACATCCGCCAACTCGACGAGGGCACCCAGACCAGCTTGTTCGCCGTACTGAACAAGGTCGACGTGCTGTGGGATGACCTGGCTGGCGAAACCTTCGTGCAAAACGCCATCCAGCAGATCCAGGTGGCGACCGCCAAACAGCTCGGCATCGCCCGCGAGGACGTGCTGCCGCTGTCCGCCAAGCAGGCCCTGCTGGCCAAGGTCCGCAAGGATCAGCCGTTGCTTGATCGCAGCCAGTTGGGCGACCTGGAAAACCTGCTGTGCGAGCGTATCGTTGCGCAGAAGGAGCGCCTGCTCGAAGAGCGCGTGGTCAATCAGGTACTGACCCTGCTGCAAAACAGCCAGCACCTGCTCAACCTGCGCCTGGAAAAAGTCCGCGAGCAACAAACCCTGCTGACCAACCACCAGCAGGACAACGGCCAAATGCTCTTCGAGTTGACCGCCAAGACCAAGGACGACCACAGCCAGCACCACCGGCGCCTGCTTGGGCTGAAGACTAACCAGCGTCTGCTCAAGCGTCAGGGCGATCTACTGCGTGCCGCCGCGCGCCCCGAGCGTCTGGAGGAACACCTGCACAAGGTGCGCAAAAACCTCACGGGTAGCTGGACCACCCTCGGCATCAACCAGGCCATTTTGCATTTCTTCCGCTCGATCGAGAATGATCTGCAGAACCTGGGGCAAGAAGCCGAGATGGCCAACAAGATGGTCGCCGCTATCTATCGCCGGCATAACGAAGAGAATCCGCTGCACGGGGTAGACGCGCCGCAGTTCAACGTCAAACGCTACCTGCGCGAACTGAAACAGCAGCAGGACAAGGCCGATCAGTTTCGTCTGCACCTGAAGACCCTGCTGACCGAGCAACGCACCCTGACCAGACGCTTCTTCGCTACGCTGGTACAGGAAGTCATCGGTCTGCACCAGCGCCTGCGCCAAGAGGCCGAGCAATGGGCCGGCGATGCACTGCTGCCGCTGATGCAGCACACCCTGGAACACAAGCAACTGCTGGAAACCCATATGCTGCGGCTCAAGGCGCTCGCCCAAGACACCCAGCAGGCGCGCCTGCGCGGCCAGCAAATGCAACGCTACACCCACGAGCTTGAACAGCAACTGAGCCAGGCCAACGAGATGCTGCGTACCTTGCGCCGTCCCGCGCCACTCCTGCGCCAGGGCAAGGTCGTCACGCTGCCGCTCTCCAACCGTCAGCACAGCACGGCCGATTGAACCCTGGGCAAATCTTGGCCCAAGAATCGGCCTGACATTTCAAGGCGTTACCCCTCCGCCCCATGCGCTTGCCGCCTGGGGCGGTGCTCTTTAGACTGACGCCTCCTTTCAGCGAGAGCAGGGTCGATGCCCACCGCCTTTCCCGCAGACTCCGTCGGCCTGATCACCCCCCGGTTCGTGCA
>JBOICE010000093.1:0-6137 GCA_050739815.1 Pseudomonas sp.
TAGTTGAAAGTAGATGAGCAATCAGCGAAATCAACGCCCAGGTGGCGGAATTGGTAGACGCACTAGGTTCAGGTCCTAGCGATGGCAACATCGTGGAAGTTCGAGTCTTCTCCTGGGCACCAATTACAGACCAAGGATCTACCAATCCTTGGCAACAAAGAGACCGGCCTAGCGCCGGTTTTTTTGTGCCTGCGAATCCGCACACCAGCCGATCCATTTGGGTAAACGCCCCAGCCGCAGCCAAGAAAAAGCCGAACATATGCTCGGCTTTTCGCTTCACTGCACCACCTAAACGCGGAACTGCCCGAGACTCGCCTTGAGCCGCGACGCCAAGCCATCCAGCACTCGACCACTGGCTGCTGTCGCCGCCCCAGCCGCTGCCGCCCGCTGCGCTTCAGCATGAATCACCTCGACCCGCCCACGCACCGCATCCGCACCGTCGGCCTGATGTGCCGCCGCCTGGGTCGCGGCATTGATAGCAGCATGCACGTCATCGACCGCCGACTGCACCGACTGCTGCAGCCGCGCACTGTCACGCAGCGCCTGCAAACCCTCGTTAGCCTGCTGACCAGCTCGCCCGATAACCGATACGGCCTCGCGCGCGCCCTGCTGCAGCGCATCAATATGGGCCTGGATATCACCAGTGGATTGCTGGGTCTTACTTGCCAGCGCTCGCACCTCATCCGCCACCACCGCAAAACCACGCCCACTCTCGCCAGCCCTGGCCGCTTCGATTGCGGCATTCAAAGCCAACAAATTGGTCTGCTCGGCAATACCATGAATAACCGTCAACACCACTTCGATCTGCTCGCTTTGGCGCGCGAGACGCTCGATCACCGCCGACCCTGCACCCACTCGCGCCACCAGCTCCTCGATCAAGGTGCCGACCTTGGCTGCAATCACCGCATTTTCGTTAGCCGCCTGACGGATCGATACGACGCGCTTCAACGCCTCCTGCATAGCCTGACTCTCAGCCTGCGCATTTCCCGCCATCACCGCCAACGCCTGCAGGCTTCCGGCAACCTCATCACGCTGACGCTCCGCCGCCGCCTCCGCCGCCACGCTGCGCGACGCCAGCCCCTTGATTTCCACACCCGTGCTTACAGCTACTTCGCCAGCCTCGCGCACGATAGGCTGCAACTTCGCGACAAACCGGTTGACCGCTCCCGCCATATCGCCGATTTCATCGCGACTGCTCACCTCGATACGCCGGGTCAGATCGCCCTCACCCGCGGCCAAGTCATTCAAAGCAGCGATCAGCAAATGCAACTTGCTGACGACACGGCGCCCCAGCACCAGCGCCAGTACCAGCAGAACCCCCAGCCCAACCAGCGCCAGCCCGACACCGATACGCCAACGCAACGTACCAGCAGCCTCCTGCACAGCATGCCGGGCACCTTCAGACATTCCTGCAGCCTCTGCCTGGGCAGCCTGCAGTCGCGCTGTCAGCGCAGCCGAACTGTCTGTCGCCGCACCCGCCAAGCTATCGGCAACTAATTGATCGCCACTGGCAATCAAGGCCGCGAAACGCTTGTCCAGCGCCACCAACTCCTGATCGACGGACGCCGTGGACACCCCCATCAGCACCTTGCCGATCTCCACCCCATTCGGGCTGATAGGCGCCTCGATGAAGTACACCGAAGGATCGCTACGCGCAGCATCCAGCACCTTGTCCAAAGCCCGCGCGCCCTGCCCCTTCTCCAGCAGAACCTTGATCGAGGCATTTTCGCGGTTGAGGTAGCGCGTCAGATGTTGACCCTGAGCGTCGTCATAGACCACAAACAGCACATTGGGATTGCGTTGCGCGCGTCGCGCAAACTCTGAAAGTGTCGGCACATCGCTATCCCACATCGCCCTTGGCGCCACGGCTGCGAGCAGCTGCGCCATATCGTTCGCAGATTCCTTGAGGTTCTGCTCCAGAGTCCCACGTAGCTGCGCCTGCTCTTCTTCGAGGCGCGAAGAAAGACCAGCCGTGAGCCGCTCGCGGGTTCGCGACGATAGATTGTCGAGCCCAGACGAAACCTCACGCCCAGCCCTTTCGAGCTCAGAGGACAAGCGCTGAGTATCGCCCCCAAGACGAGCCCCCAGATCGACCTCAAGGGCACCAACCGTGCTCCGCGTTAGTGCGACAGCGACCAAGACCTGCACCAGAAGCGCAATGCCGAGCGCAATGAACACGGGACGCAGTAGACGACTACGTAATAGAGAAAGAATCGCGGACAAGGCTAGAACCTCCAACATCCGCCACAAATATGGCGGCGACCCCTGAGATGTATAGCTCACAGCAAAGGCCGTGCCGCTAGCTAGCGCGACAGGCAGCCTAAAACGACAAAGGGCCGCACATGGCGACCCTTTGTCAAATTACAGCTACTTAAGCGAACGGGTGACGCAACACGATAGTTTCGTTGCGATCCGGGCCAGTGGAGATAATGTCGATCGGCGCGCCTACCAACTCTTCCACGCGCTTGATATAGGCACGCGCATTAGCCGGCAACTCATCCAGGCTCTTCGCCCCCAGAGTCGACTCACTCCAACCCGGCACCTCCTCGTACACCGGCTGCAGGCCGATGTAGCTATCGGCATCAGTCGGCGCATCGATCACAGCACCGCTTTCATTCTTATAGCCAACACAGATACGGATGGTTTCCAGCCCATCGAGCACATCGAGCTTGGTCAGGCAAAGGCCGGAAATGCTGTTGATTTCGATCGCGCGACGCAGAATGACTGCATCAAACCAGCCGCAGCGACGCGCACGACCCGTGGTCGCGCCAAACTCATGGCCACGCTTGGCCAGGAAAGCACCCACCTCATCAAACAGCTCGGTCGGGAACGGACCGGAACCAACACGAGTGGTGTAGGCCTTGGTGATACCGAGAATGTAATCCAGGTACATCGGACCAAAACCAGAGCCGGTAGCGATACCACCAGCAGTGGTGTTGGAGCTGGTGACATAAGGGTAAGTGCCATGGTCGATATCCAACAGCGAGCCCTGAGCACCTTCGAACATGATGTCCTTGCCGTCACGACGCAGATCGTGAAGAACAGCCGTGACATCAGCCATCATCGGCCTCAGCAACTCAGCGTATTCCATGCACTCATCAAGGGTTTTCTGGAAGTCGATCGCCGGTTCCTTGTAATAGTTGACCAGTACAAAGTTGTGATAATCGAGCAACTCACCGAGCTTGGCTGCGAAACGCTCACGGTGGAACAGATCACCGATGCGCAGGCCGCGCCGAGCCACCTTGTCTTCGTACGCCGGGCCAATACCACGACCGGTGGTACCGATCTTGGCTTCGCCACGAGCCTTTTCGCGCGCCTGATCCAGCGCCACGTGATAGGACAGAATCAGCGGGCAAGAAGGACTGATACGCAGGCGCTCACGCACCGGCACACCTTTTTCTTCCAGCTTGATGATCTCGCGCATCAGCGCATCCGGCGCAACGACCACACCATTGCCGATCAGGCACTGCACACCTTCGCGCAAAACGCCTGACGGGATCAGATGCAGCACAGTCTTCTCGCCATCGATCACCAGGGTATGACCTGCGTTGTGACCGCCCTGATAACGCACCACTGCAGCGGCATGCTCGGTCAGCAGATCGACGATCTTGCCTTTGCCCTCATCACCCCATTGGGTGCCCAGGACTACGACATTCTTACCCATAACACTTGTCCTCTTCGCGGAAGCTTGATGCCGGCCGCGGCCGGCGGAAAAACTTAAGAAACCAGCAGCACAACCTGCCAGTGCCCATCATTCAGCACTAGCTGACGATCACAGCCAGCCGCGCTCGCAGCAGCCACATCCTGACCAGGCAGCGCCTGAACCACACGGGAATTCTCGCCACGCAGCCGCTGAACGGCCTTCCATAAGTAGAGATCATGATTGTCTGGCGCCCAAATACCCGCAGCAGGCTCATCCAACTCCATCTGCCCCAGGGTAACCAGGGTTTTCAGGTCAGTGGAAAAGCCTGTCGCCGGGCGCGCTCGACCAAAATCAGCACCGATATCATCGTACCGACCACCCTGAGCGATCGACTGACCGACACCCGGCACAAATGCGGCGAACACCACACCAGTGTGGTAGTGATAACCACGCAGCTCGCCGAGATCAAAATACAGCGGCACTTCTGGGTAACGTCGGCTCAACGTATCGGCGATGGCGATCAAGTCATCCAGTGCGGCATGCACCTCATCCGGCGCTTCGACTAGACAAGCCTGAGCCAGATCCAGCACATCGCGATCGCCGCAAAGCTCAGCCAGCGCCCGCAACATCTTTCTCAGCTCAGACGGCAGGGCCTCAGTCAGCACAGCCACTTCATCAACGGCTTTACGCTGGAGCGCATCAAACAGCTGCTGCTCGACCTCGCCAGAAAGACCGGCAGCCCGCGCGAGTCCCCGGTAGATACCAACATGCCCCAGATCGATATGCACATCCGGCACGGCCGCCCGCTCAAGCATTTCCAGCAGCAAGCTGATGACTTCAACGTCACTGGCAGGACTGGCATCGCCATACAGCTCGGCGCCCAGCTGTATGGGGCTGCGCGAAGTTGTCAGTGCACGCGGCTGAGCATGCAGCACGCTTCCCGCATAGCAAAGGCGACTTGGCCCCTCGCGCCGCAAGGTATGCGCATCGATACGCGCGACCTGTGGCGTGATATCGGCACGAAAGCCCATCTGCCGACCGGTCTGCGGATCAATCACCTTAAAGGTGCGCAAATCCAGATCCTGACCCGCGCCAGTGAGCAGTGATTCGAGATATTCAATATGTGGCGTAACGACGAACTCATAGCCCCAGCGCTGGAATAGATCCAGCACCTGGCGGCGCGCCGCTTCAATGCGCGCCGCTTCCGGCGGCAGTACTTCTTCGATGCCATCTGGCAGCAGCCAGCGGTCTACCGTTGCCATTTCGCCATTCCCCTCTTGATCCGGGCGGCAAGCCTTTAGTGAAGCAGATAAAGGAAGGCCGTTCCCAGCAGCATGCTGGCCAGCCCGATTAGGCGCAGGTGGCGATCAGGCAGCTGCAACAACTGCGTGAACGTCTCGCGCCAACCTCGTGGATAAAGGAAGGGCAGGATGCCTTCCAGCACCAGCAACAGACAAAACGCTATGCCAAGTTCCTGCCACATGATTCCCACAGACGCAAAAAAGCCGGGATTTCCCCGGCTGGCCTATGATAACACGTTTCCTCCATCGGTCACCCCGGCGGACGACTGGCGCCCGCCGGAGCACTGATTATGGCTTGGACTTTTCCAGGTAGCGGAAGAAGTCACTGCTCGGATCCAGCACCAGCACATCACGCTTATCCGCAAAGCTTTCGCGGTAGGCGCGCAGGCTGCGATAGAAAGCGTAGAACTCCTGATCCAGGCCATACGCCTTGGCATAGATGGCTGCCGCTTTAGCATCACCATCACCGCGCGTCTCTTCCGCCTCACGGTAGGCCTCAGCCAGGATCACGCGCTTCTGCCGATCAGCATCAGCACGAATACCCTCAGCCAGCTCCTTACCTTTGGCGCGATGCTCACGCGCTTCACGCTCACGCTCAGAGCCCATGCGATCGAATACGCTGCGGTTAACTTCTTTCGGCAGGTCGATGGCTTTAACCCGCACATCCACCACTTCGATACCCAGTTCGCGCTGCGCTGCCTTGTTAAGGGTCGCGGTCACGTCAGCCATCAACGCATCACGCTCACCCGACACCGACTCATGCAGGGTGCGCTTACCAAACTGGTCACGCAGCGAAGCTTCCAGGCGACGCGACAGCCGCTCATCCGCAATCTGCTTAAGACCAGAAGTCGCGGTATAGAAGCGCTCAGCATCCAGCACTCGCCATTTGGCGAAAGCATCGACCATCAGCGCCTTCTTCTCCAGAGTCAGGAAGCGCGAGGTGGAGGAATCGAGCGTCATCAGCCGGGCGTCGAACTTGCGCACCTGGTTGACGTATGGAACCTTCACATGCAGGCCAGGCTGCACGTCCGCCTCGACGATACGCCCAAACTGCAACAGCACCGCGCGCTCGGTCTGAGCGACGATATAGAAGCAGTTCCAAACGACCAGCGCGACTACCACGCCGACGATCAGGGTGATCAGTGATTTATTGCTCATCAGCGAGTCTCCCTTGAACGCAGATCGCGCTGCTG
>JBOICE010000094.1:0-15285 GCA_050739815.1 Pseudomonas sp.
GCTTGAGCCCACTGATGCACCGCCGATCACGAGACCGGCGCCCCAGTACAGACCTCCCATTCAACAGCAGAGGATAGAATACGGGCATTGAGCTAAGAGTCTTACCTCCTTCCGGGCGCTCAGCACCGACCCAGAACGCCCGGAAGGACGTAATATCGGGCTGAAACTTAAGCAATCCGAGTGCATTCATGACTGCCACCCTGACTTCCGTCTTCAGGTCGGCAGGCTGCGACAGCAGCCACATCCCCTCCCCTCGAGCACTGCCAAGCACATCCGCTGTCCCTTTCGCGAACATGGGCTGCGCGACTGTGCCCTGTGAATCCGCCGTTGCGTGGGCTCGCCTGCCGGCACAAGCCTTCCCGGCTCCCAGCTGCATCGGCTGCGCATGCGCAACCCCTTCGCCTAAGCCTGCGCGCTACTGCGCTATGAGCGCTGCAAAAACCGCCGCCCATCAGCGGTGCGACGGTGCAGAGCTTGATCGACAGCTTGAAATGACGTTAAGGTGATCAAGTTTTAACCAACACACCTTCTCTGGCACGTAGACCGGCGAAGCGTGAATCGGCGTGCAGAGGGAAGATGGCCGTGTCCTGGACAGTGGCCCCGCCTCGGTGCTGTTTGAAAACGCACTACCCCCCAGTCCTCGGCATCTCAATGGAATGATCCGCTAAGTTGAACCCGGCCCCGGCCGCTTTCACGGAGATCTATCCTGTTGCTCCAGCGAGTCTCTCAGTCCAGATATACGAGTGTTTTGTGGCGGGCGGTCATGGTCACGACTTTTAGCGGCAGCTTGCTCTTTGGCATGGCCGAGGCCAAGGCAAGCCGGAGTTTCGACCTGATCCTGCGCAAGGCGGAAAAACGCTATGGAAGACAGAGCCCGGCCCAGGATCACCTCCTGCTCTGGGGCGATCTGATCGAGAACAGTCGGCGACTATCGGACGCGGAAAAGCTCGAGGCGGTGAACCGCTACTTCAACCGCAATGTTCGTTTCAGCGGCGACATCGCTCTCTGGAAGCAGAATGACTATTGGGCGACGCCGATCGAAACCTTGGTCAAGGGGGCTGGGGACTGCGAGGACTTTTCCCTAGCCAAGTATTTCACCCTGCGCGAACTCGGTGTACCCGAGGAAAAGCTGCGGATCACCTATGCCAAAGCACTGAAACTGAACCAGGCGCACATGGTAGTGACCTACTACTCAACGCCAACCGCCGAGCCTCTGGTACTGGACAACCTGATCGAGAGCATCCTCCCCGCTTCTGAACGCCAGGATTTGTCGCTGCTCTATGCCTTTGATGCGAAAGGCCTCTACTTCGTTAAGGCCGAAGGCCTCAAGCGAGTCGGAGACACAGAGCGCCTGCCTTATTGGCAGGCGCTGCTGAAAAAGATGCGGCAAGAGGGCTTCCCTGCGTACCAGGGCTGAGTCTCGATAAGTGGAAATAGGCCCAAAGTGGGTCAGCGCACGTGCTAAATGGTATCGAAGTGCTTGAGTTGGGATCCGCCCGCTCATTGCTGAGCTAAATCACCTTGCTCCGCTAATCCATATACCCTTCGTCCGTTCGCCCGCAACTGTCCCCATCGAACTATCGCAGACCGACGGGCGGTAACCGCCGGCCGGGCCCATTCGCGGCTCCGTAGGTTGGCGCTGAGCGCAGCGATGCCCAACAGGGCGTCGCCCCGTGGCTCCCGCGCCCAGAACACGCACAGAGAAGCCCGGCCCTTGCAGGCCCGATGGTTGGGCATCGCCTTCGGCTCAGCAGCAACCTCCCGCTGCGCCCAGGCATCAATGGTGGCCTATCCCCTGCTATTGTGCAGACCAAGGCAACCGCTGCGAACCGGGTGGTTAGCCCCTACGGCCCTTTTTCGTTGGATGCCCAAGCATGGCCCTGCACACCTGGCTGCTCTATCTCACCGCCGTGATCGGCCTATCGCTGACGCCCGGCCCCAATGGCCTGCTGGCGCTGACCCATGGCGCGCTCTACGGGCACCGCCAAGCGCGCTGCACCGTGGCCGGCGGCGTGATCGGCTTCGTCATGCTGATGGCCCTGTCGATGTTCGGTATCGGCGCCCTGCTGCAAGCCTCGGCCAATGCCCTGACACTCCTCAAATGGCTAGGCGGTGCCTATCTGATCTGGCTCGGCATCCAGCTCTGGCGCGCTCCGGCGCTGCAGTCGATCGCCGTCGGCCATGCACCGGCCAGGTCCGGCCCGGCACTGTTCCGCCAGGGCCTGTTGTCCGCCCTGTCCAACCCCAAGGTGATCCTGTTCTTTGGCGCCTTCCTGCCGCAGTTTCTCGATCCCCGGCGTGACCTCTGGTTGCAGTTCGCGGTCATGGCGCTGACCTTTGCGCTCGTGGAGGGGCTGGTGGAATACCTGCTGGCGCGCCTCGCCCAGCGCATCCGCCCCGGACTGGAGCGCGCCGGCAAGGGCTTCAACCGGTGCTGTGGCGGGGTGTTTGCATTGATGGGTGCCGCGTTGCCGATGCTGCGCTGACGGCCATTTCTGGTTAACGTTCCCTCTCCCAAACCAGCCACCACCGAGACGGCCATGAACCGCCTCGATGACGGCCAATTGCCCCCCTCCGGTAATCGCATGCGCTGCTTGTCACTGCTCCTGATCCTGTTAAGTGTTAGCGCTGCTGCAGAACAACGGCCTTTGCGCTTTTCCGTCGTCGAGAGCTGGGCCATGCCGCTGATCAGCATCGAAGACGGGCAGGCCACCGGCGGCATTCTCTACGACCTGCAGAATCGGCTGGCCGAGAAAGTCGGACGACGCGCTGAGCTGCTGGTATTGCCACGTCTACGCGTAGACCAGATGCTGGGACGCGGCGAAATCGACGTGCGCTGCTACGTCACCCCGGCCTGGCTGACGGAGCCCCACCACCGATACATCTGGAGCGTGCCGTTCATGCTCCAGCACGACTACTTGGTGAGCCGCACCCAGCAGCCGGTAGAGCCGAACCAGTTGCATGGCGAACTCATCGGCACGGTGCTGGGCTTCAGCTACCCCAAACTGGATCCCCTGTTCGCCAGCGGCCAACTCATACGCGACGACGCCCGCACCCAGGAAATGGTCCTGAACAAGCTGGAAGTCGGCCGCAATCGCTATGCCGTCAGCAACGAGCTGACTCTGGGCTGGTTCAATCGACAACAACCGGCCGAGCGCAAACTCCATGCGCTCAGCGAGCTCTCGTCCGACCACGTGGCCTGCCTCGTGCGGGACGAACCGGACGTCCCGACCATGGCCCTGCTGCGCGCCCTGGTGCAGATGAAACAAGCCGGTGAGTTCGCTGCAATATTGGCACGCTATCGCTGAAAGGTTGCTGGCCAGCTACTGAAGCCCGGCAAACCGCTAGAGCGAATGTGAAATATCGGGGCGTAGGTAGGCTGCAGGCGGTGCCGGCTTCGGCCGCCCTGCCTAGCTATAGTGATAAATGCAGGCATTCGAGGCGCCGCAGGTAGCCCGCTGGCGTGACTGACGGGATACAGGGTTGCACCGACACAAGGCGCCGGCATACCAGAACGCGTGGAGGTGTCTCATGAGCCAATATCAACGACTGTTCCTGATCGCCGAACCCGCTATGCGCCACTCCGCGGCGCTGGAACGAGCGGTTGCCCTGGCCGAGGCCAGCGGTGCAGCGCTGCATATCGCGGCGTTCCTCGAAGCCAGCGACACCATGGGGCTGCTGGGCCTGAGCGAGCAGGCTCGCGAGCACTATCTGCTGGAACATCAGAAATGGTTGAAGGATGAAGCCGAGCTACTGCGCGGCAGGGGTCTCAAGGTGACCACAGAGGTGGCCTGGGCCAGCAACGTGCTACGGGAAATCCTTCTGCATGTGACCGAGATGCAACCGGACCTGTTGATCAAAGACGTGCAGCATGTGCCGGCGCTCAAGCGCGCCTTCATTACCCCGCTAGATTGCCATCTGCTGCGCGAGTGCCCGGTGCCGATGCACCTGGTCAGCGAAGTCAGGTGCCCGCTGCCACGCGTAGTGGTTGCGGCAGTGGATCCCTCGCAACCGGAGAAACAGATCGCCGGCATCAACGACCGCATCATTCAGGCTGCGAACGGGTTGGCCCTGCAATGCGATGCCGAGTTGCACTTGTTGCACGCCTACGATTCATCGCAAACCCATCTCGCCGATGCAGGCGCTGGCGCAGTGACCTTGCCGGGCTTCGCCAGTGACTTACGCCGTTCACTGCACAAGGCTTTCGCCGCACTGGCTGATCGCTACGGTGTACCCACCGAGCGGCAACATTTCATTATGGGGCCGCCAACCAAGGCTATGGCCGATTTCACAGCCCACAACCAGACCGATGTGATTGTGATGGGCTGCGTGCACCGCAAGGATTTGGACAGGCTGCTTGGCAGTACCACCGAGCATGTCCTGTATCGGGTGCCTTGCAGTGTTCTGGCAATCAAAGCACCGGCTACCGATCAATGACAATGCCGACTGGCCGCTGAGCCGAGCGCTCTTCAGCGGCCAGCCCCACTCCACCGGCTGACGCAATGACCGCACCCGCCACGGCCCCAGTTGGGTGCCAGAAAATCCACATCGATGTGCCGATAGCGGCTGACTGTAGTGCGCAGGAACTCGACGAGGAGCCAATCCGGCTGCTGCTATTGCCCGGTGAGTTGCGGGGGGCTGCGCTTGGCATAACTAACGCAGGTGCCACCACTGAAAAGCCCTGCCGCTTAGGCTGGCGATTCTGTCTTGGCGTCGTCATCTGCAGGGTTTGGCTCGGCCCTCATCTGAAAGCGGTTGCCACCGTTCTTTTTCGCGAAATACATGGCCTCATCGGCATGTTTGAGCAGCTGTTTCTCGTCGTCACCATGCTCGGGATAGAGCGCTATCCCGATGCTCGGCAGCATGCGTAGGCTGTGACCCTCCAGGACCAAGGGCTGATTGAGGGCGCTGCGGATTTTTTCCGCCACGATCGCGGCATGCTCCGGCAATTGGATGCTTTCGAGCAGCACCACAAATTCGTCGCCGCCGATGCGCGCGACCGTATCCGCTTCGCGCACGCACTGCTTGACTCGCTCGGCGACCTCTTGGAGCAGCCGATCTCCTGCGGTATGGCCGAAACTGTCGTTTACTTGTTTGAATTTGTCCAGATCGAGGTAGAGCAAGGACAGTCGCCCTTGTTCCCGCCGCGCTCTTGCGAGCGCGCTTTTCAAGCGGTCACGCAGGAGTTCGCGGTTGGGTAGATTGGTCAGTTGGTCGTATTGCGCCATGTGCCGCAGCCGGGCGTGCAATTGTTTGCGCTCGATGGCGGTGGCGACCTGGGTGGAGACGAACTGCAGCAGTTCTTTATCCTTTTCGGTATAGCGCGCACCTCCCGCATAGCTCTTCAGTACCAGGGCGCCGATGGTGCCCTTGTGCGAGTTGAGCGGGACGCCCAGCCAGCACAGCGAATTCCTCCCGACGGCGGCTCGCAAGCGCTTGGGAAGGGCGCTCAGCGTCTCGGGTGTCAGCAGCAGCGGCTGCCCGCTACGGATGACCTCTGCACTGAGTGTGCCTGCGGCCGGTTGGCACGGCGCAGCCGCTTGGTCGTGCTCGTCGACATGGTAAGCAAAGCTCAGTTGGTCATTGTTCTCATCGTACAGCGCCACGGAAAAGTTAAGGGCTGGCAACAGTTCGCCGATGATCCGATGAATTTGTTGAAACAGGGCCAGCAGATCTTCGGCGGCATGCGCGGCTTCGGAAATGGCGTAGAGCGCTGCCTGCATCGACTCGGCCAGCTTGCGTTCGGTGATGTCGCGCGCCACCGCAACCCTCAGCTGATCGGCCTCCGACCAGCGGGCCGACCACATGATGTGGACGACTTGCCCATCTTTGCGGATATAACGGTTCTCAAAATGTGGTTTGGGCTGCCCGGACATGATTTCGTTGGCCGCCTGCAGGGTCCGCGCCCGGTCTTCGGGTGCCACCATCTCGATCATGACCCTGCCGATCATTTCCTCTGGCGTGTAGCCGAAAATGCGCTCACAGGCCGCACTGACAAATACGAAGCGCCCCTCTGGATCGACGACGCAAATAGCATCGAGCAGGAGGTCAATGAACGTAGCCAAGGGCGCGTAGGTTTTTGTTTCCATCTGGGCAGCATAGCGTTTGGAAAAGTTAAGGGTAATGCATCAATCCATGGGCAGCTGCACGCACTCCCGCACCGACCCACCAGCCACCATTAACTGCGTTGCGTCAGGGGGCGTATTGCTGACGCCGGACGAAACTACGCGCTGAAAGTGAGCAGCCGCTTTTCGCCCCTCCAGCATAAGCAACCAAGCCCTGCTGGGGCTACCTTAGGGCCGACAGCTGCCGGCAATTACAGCCGGTCGATAATGTCTACGAAACTGGCGCTGCCAGGTAAACTCGGGCAACGCCTTGCCACCTGTGTCGAGCGACGCCACTACAACTCAAAGCCATGACCACGGAGATCCACGTGCCCCGAAACGATCAAGAACGCAGCGCCGATGAGGTATGGGTGCAGCTATGCAAAGCCGGCGAACTCGACCCCGAGAAGCGCCTCGCTGCCCGGTTGGCGATTCTGAGCGATAAGGACGCACAGGACTGCACGGTCTACAGACCGAACGAAGATGATCCTGACGCCGAAGAAGAGGACCTTGGCGACGCCAAAATCCTCTTCACCGGTGTATTCCAGGCGCCAGAAGTCTGGGCCGAGGAGGAGCGCGCCGATTTTTTTGGCGATGTCGACCCCGCCCTGTTCATGACCGCCTTCATCGAATGCGAAGCCAAACCCGCATCGGCCCGGTTCTTCGCGCCTGAAGTTGGCGACTATGTGGCAACCATGCCGGGACTGGGAGCGGTCGTGATGTTTTATGTGCAGGACTACAGCGAGGATGAGCACGGCAGAAAATGCATCCTCATCCGGAACGATGAACCTATTTGAGCCCACTCGGCCCGTTGCAGCCAGTAGCCTCCTCGCTCGAATGACTCGATGAACGAAGCGAGCAGGCTGCTGGTAATGCGCCCTCAGCGTGCGGCCATCCAGCGCCGATATTGGCGGGTCCGGCGTGCGCTGTTGAAGCGCTCCAGGAGCAAGGCGCGCAGCGGCGAGACATCCGGCTGTGGCGCGTGGCCGCGGCTGAGCTGGCGTAGCTGAAACTTGACGATGGCCATGTAGGCCAGCGAAGCCAGGACTTTGTTCTTCCAGCGGACCGGCGCCAGTTGCGGGTGGCTGTCTTGGCCCGCGCGCCACTCGCGCGGCAGTTGTGGGTTGACCGCCAGGGCGGTGGCGATGCCAGCCATGGCGATGCCGCTATTCAAGACTTGCTCGACCACTGCGCGGCGGCGGATGCCCCCGGTAACCATCACCGGCATCTTCGCGACGCCGGCAATTTCATCGGCGAATTCCAGGAAGTAGGCCTCGCGCGCCAGGGTCCGGCCGTCGCGGGCCTCCCCTTGCATGGCTGGCGCCTCGTAACTGCCACCGGACAACTCGACCAGGTCCACGGCTAGTTCGTTGAGCATCTCCACGACTCGGCGCGCGTCCGCCGCATCGAAGCCGCCGCGCTGGAAGTCCGCCGAGTTGAGCTTTACCGCTACGCAGAACTGCGGCGTGACCACGGCACGCACGGCCTTGACCACTTCCAGTAGCAGGCGCGCGCGGTTCTCCGGCGAGCCGCCCCATTGGTCGGTGCGTTTGTTGGTCAGCGGCGAGAGAAACTGGCTTAGCAAATAGCCGTGAGCCGCATGGATTTGCACGCCCGTGAAGCCCGCCTGTTCGGCCAATAGCGCGGTGCGGACGAAGCGCTGGATCAGCTCGGCGATATCGGCTTCGCTCATCGCCTTGGGTACCGCGAACAACTTGGAGAGGCGACCCAACTCCAGTGCGACGGTCGAGGGAGCCCAGGCCTGCTGGCCGAGGTTGGCCTGGATCTGGCGTCCCGGGTGGTTGATCTGTAGCCAGAACTGCGCGCCGTTGGCACGGCCGATCTGCGCCCACTGGCGGAATTTCTCCAGTTGCTGCTCATCCTCCAGCACCACGCCTCCGGGCCCGGTCATGGCGCGACGGTCGACCATGACGTTGCCGCTCAGCAGCAGCCCGGCTTCGCCATCGGCCCAGCTTTGGTACAGGCGCATCAGCTCGGTGGAAGGTGCCTGTTCGGCATCGGCCAGGTTTTCCTCCATGGCCGCTTTGGCGATGCGGTTGGGAATGGTGGTGCCGTTTGGCAGCAAAAGCGGTTGGAAAAGTGACATGACGGACTCCTCGTGAGCGACGCGAGGATGCTAAGGTTAAAGTTAACTTTAATGTCAAGCCTAGCTGGGGACAGCCACATGAAGATTGGAGAACTGGCCAAGCGCAGCGGTCTGCCGACCTCCCGGCTGCGCTTCTATGAGGCGAGCGGGCTGATCGGCGCCGTGCAGCGCCAGGCCAATGGTTACCGCACGTACCCGCCACAAACCTTGCAGACGCTGGAGATCATCAGTTGCGCGCAACAAGCCGGCTTCAGCCTGGAGGAAATCCGCCGCCTGCTGCCCAGCCCGGATCAGCAGAACTGGCCCCACGACGAGCTTCTCGCCAGCCTGCGGCGCAAAGTTGACGAGATCGAAGCCCTGCAGCAACGCCTGGCGCATAACAAGGCGCAGTTGCTGGCGATCATCGACAACATTGAGGGCAAACCGGAAGGGATGCTCTGCACGGAAAATGCCGAGCGCATGCTGGCGCGCATCAGGGGCGAATCGCAGTAAGTCCAGGTTGCAGGTGCCCGGCTCAGCCTGGGAAGGCAATGGCTTGTAGAGCGGGTGCAGAACTCTCGTGCGGGCTCCCCTACCCAGCACGCCCTAGTCCTGACGCTCAAGACAACGGAGAAGTCGGGGATAGTGCCGCCGCAAAACAATCTACCTTATTGATATTTTTCAGCTTTTATTTGCACTTTTTAATCAAATTTATACGAGCAATATGGGCTCCACAGCCACTGAGACAAACCCGGAGCCGCCACCATGAAACGCCAACTGCTGCTGAGCCTGAGCTTGTCGGTACTTGCTGCCAATGCTTTCGCCTTGCCACTGGCTGCAGCGCATAACCAACTCAATGCCCTGTCGGTCGCTGAAAGTGGTGCGGACCGTGCTGGCGCGAATCGCATCAGCTAATCGCTGACCACCCTGAAAAAGCCCGGCACTTGCCGGGCTTTTTGTCTCTGGATTAAACGCGCGCACTGGCATCCAACGGTCGTCGCTATTCAGCAACTCCCAAACCTCGGCACTGCCTTGCAGGCTTGCACTCGCCCGACAGGGCTCACATCGCCTGATAAGCGCCAGCAAGCTCCTCAGCGAAATCCTCGAACCGAGTCGGTGTCGTGTTCTCGGGCTTGCGTGCCTCACGGGCCCTGACTCGCCGCTCGCTGATGGCCTGTGCCAACTCTGCATACAGGCTGGCCAGGTTCTCGGAGAAACCGGCCTGCTGGAGCGCCTCGGCCAACTCGCCGTAGGAGAGTTGCACATACGCCAGCTCAGGCTTGCCAATGCGTGCCCCGAGGATGCGCGTGGCCTCGGCATAGCTGAGGTCACGCGGCCCGAGCAGTTCGCGCACCAGCACGCCGCTCCAGTTGCGGGCCATGAGTGCCTTGGCCGCGACGTCGGCGACATCACGCGTAGCGATCATCGGGATCGCGACATCGGCTGCAACTGCGTCTGCGTTGATACCTTGCTGCTTGATGAGCCCAAGGGCGCCGTAGAAGTTCTCGAACAGCGCTCCCGCCCGAAGGATGAGCACGTTCGCACCCTCGACCTCACGCAAGCGCGCCTCTTGCGCATACAGGCTGGCAATCGGCCCAGTGCCTGAAGGCAGATCCGCCCCGACACTGCTCAGCGCCACGACGTGGCGAACGCCGCTGTCGCGCAAGGCCTTTGCGATGGCCTCGCCTTGCGCTTTCTGTTGCGCGTAGTAGTCAATGGTCTGCGCGTCGTATGGCAGCAGCGTGTAGACCGCATCCGCGCCACGGAAGGCCTGGGTAAGAAACGCCGCATCGGTCGGGTCGCCAGCGAGCACTTGTGCACCGTCGCGAGCCAGCCCGGAAAGTTTGCTCTCCGAGCGCCCGAGCGCGCGCACCTGCTCGCCCGCTTGCAGTAACAGATCGGTAATTCTCTTGCCGGTATGCCCGGTAGCACCCATCACAGTGATCATGTCGTCATCCTCACGGCTTCGAGCCGTTGGCACATGCCAGCGGTCTCTCACCTATTTGCCTGGCGTCCAGTTTCGGCGTAGATAGCAGGACTCTCAATTACTAAAAGTCGCTGATTAATGCTCGTTCGTCCAGATATGCTGGACGGCTCAACTTGAGTCGGCGCACATTGACGCCCATGAACGACCAAGACGTTTGGACACCGATGGACCCGCTCGGCGAAGCGCTGCACTTCCTGCGGATGAGCGGCACCTTTTACTGTCGCTCCGAGTTCACCGCACCCTGGGGGCTCGCACTGCCGGCGATGCAACAGTGCTTGATGTTCCATTTCGTCACGGCCGGCCGCTGCTGGCTTGAGGTGCAAGGCCACGTCCCCCTGCTGTTGCAGCCAGGCGACCTGGCGCTCGTGCCGCATGGCGAAGGCCACCTGCTCAGCAGCGAGCCAGGCACTCCCAGCGCGCAGCTGTTCGATCTGCCCCGCGAATACATCAGCGAACGCTATGAAGTGCTCCGTCACGGTGGCGGTGGTACACCCACGAGTATCGTCTGTGGCGCCGTGCGCTTCGATCACCCGGCCGCGCACCAGCTCATCGAGCTCTTGCCTGAGGTGATCCGCGTCGAAGCCTCGAATTCGCCCCAGATGGAGTGGATTCAAAGCACGCTGCGGTTCATGGCGGCTGAAGCCCGCGCGCCGAAGCCAGGCGGCGAAACGATCATCACCCGGCTCGCCGACATCCTGGTGATTCAGGCCATCCGGACCTGGATCGAGCACGATCCGAGCGCGCAAACAGGCTGGCTCGGGGCGCTACAGGACAAACAGATCGGCCGCGCCATCACGCTCATCCACCGCGACCCGGCACGCGCATGGACGCTGGCGTCGCTGGCGAACGAGGTCGCGATGTCACGCTCGGCGTTCGCCGGGCGCTTCACCGAGCTCGTCGGCGTACCGGCGATGCACTACGTGGCGCGTTGGCGCATGCACGTCGCGGTGACCTGGCTCAAAGAAAGCGACGCGGGGATCGGCGATCTGGCGATCCGCCTCGGCTACCAGTCCGAGGCGGCATTCAGCCGGGCCTTCAAGCGCTTTATCGGCGTATCGCCTGGCGCGATCCGACGCAACCCGGACCACGCGGTAATTCTAAATATGGCTGCGACAGCCCTGCAGGGTGCTGCGGATTAGTCCGAGTGGCGCTTATCGAGCCGGCCAAACCTTAGTCATTCGCTACGTTCAAATAAACATCGCCGGGGCCGAGCTCTGGAACACTCAGCCCCGGCGCAGCGCATTAGCCTTTGATGAAGGCCAGTAAATCGGCGTTCACCTTATCCTTATGCGTATCAGTCAGCCCATGCGGGGCGCCCGGGTAGACAATCAGCGTGGAGTTCTTCACCAGCTTGGCGGACTCCGGCCCGGCGGCTTGGATTGGAACTATCTGATCGTCGTCACCGTGGATGACCAGCGTGGGCACGTCGAGCTTTTTCGAGTCTTCGGTAAAGTCGGTTTCCGAGAAGGCCTTGATTCAGATCGCTTGGGAGGTGGGGTACCAGGACCCCGGAGCTTTCCGTAAGGTGTTCCAAAAAATCATCGGGCTTGCGCCAAGGGACTACCGCCGCGGCTTCAGCCTCAGCACTGATCGGCCATAAGTCGACGCTTGCAAGCTCCACACACTCTTGAAAACGGGGGCGAGGCCACCCATGCGGATTGGCACCGATTAGCCGGTGAGCGCGCATGGCTGGCGGCGGTTCTAGCCTGTACTCGTGAAGGACCGCAACCACCCCTCTCCCGAAGGGAGAGAGGTGGAATCGTTTAGGATCGTTCCCGCGTCCGTCGTATTTAGCGTCGACCCATTTACACTAGGGGCCTAAGGCATGTTGCCGATGAGGCGCTTGATATCCTGCTCGGAGTATCCGCGCAGCGTCTGCGTCCGCACATTGCCGAGCGAACCCACCTTCAAGAGCAGTGAGGTTGCGGCGTCTTCCGGGCCCTCGACAACAAGCACCAGGTCGTAATTACCGACTGTCCAGTACGCGGCCTTGACCGAAACGCCAAGCTGCTCGGCCAAAGCCTTAAAGGCTTCGAAACGACTGGGGGAGTCCTTGACGTTGCGAATGCCCTGGTCGGTGAAATTCGCCAGCGTGATGTAAGTAGCCATGATCCAACTCCTGTTCAGGTTGCTAGATGACGGTCACCACGTCAGGAATCACTGCATGGGAGAAGGCCGCCATTCTTCCAAATCTCCACATCCACACATGCCTCCAAGCCCGTACCGGCCACCGGACCGGCGCGGCCCTCGCACGCCCCTCAAGCGACCCAACCACACTCGGCGCCGCCAGCCTTGCAGGCCGTGACGATAAGGGCCGGCAGTGCAAAAGCGACCGCGCCATCGGTGGTCACAAAGGTTCGTAACGCCTGTTCCGCTTCCTGTTGTAGCCGCTCGAACTGCTCATCGTCGAGCATGCCGCCGAGCGTCCACACGCACGCCCGCTCGGTGGAGATCAAGGCGTTGATCGAGGCGAAACGAACCATTCCATCGTGGCGCATGACCTTCGCGTCGGCGATGCCAGCCTCGCCACAAAGCACCAGCAAGCGTTGCGCATCACCCAGCACGAAGGGTGCGCGAAACGCCTCCGCCACCCGCTCGCCGAACAGTCGTTGCAACAGATCGGCGACCGCGGCATAGCCGGGGGAATGCTCGAGCGTGTCGCACACGGCGATGGCCAAACGGCCGCCCGGACGCAGCACGCGCAACATTTCCCGCAGCGCGGTAGGCCGGTCCTCGAAAAACATGAAACCGAATTGACTGACCACCGCATCGAAACTCTCGTCAGGGAAAGGCAGCGACTCGGCCCGCCCCTCCCGCCATTCGACAGACGCACTTTTACGCCGGGCCACGGCCAGCATTTCCGCATTGGAGTCGAGCCCCACCACCATTCCTTCGGGCCCGACGCGCTCGGCCGCGGCGCATGCGAGTACACCCGTGCCGCAGGCCACATCGAGAACCCGCTCGCCCGAGCCTATGCCGGCTTCGGCCGCGACCCGACTGCCCCACTGCTGGAACAGCGCCGGGACGAATAGCTGCTCGTACACCTCGGCGGGGGAACGGATGGCCCGCCCGCTTTCACTCTTGCTCATTCGACACCTCCTTCACCGTCAGGCTGTCCGACGCCTGACCGGCGACCTGCGCCCCCGAGCCGAGCCCTTGGCTGCTCCAGGGCTATTGCTTACCGACCGCCGCCAGCAAGGGCGCGACCTGCTCGTCGGTTAGCGCGGGGGCAATATCCATGCTGAAGAGGTCATTCCACTCGAGCGCCCATTTCTGGATCAAAACGGCATCGCTCGCTTGCGCCACACCAAAGCCGGACAGGCGGCCCACAGCATGCCAGCACCCCAGCATCGTCACGCCTTTGGGCGGAGCGCCGCGCGTTTTCAGGAAACGCTCGATAGCGGTATTGCGCTGTTCGGGACTGATGGACCAACTGATGATGAATAGCATCTGCGGCCTCCTATTAAGGGCTGGCACCTGCGCTGCGCTCGCCTGGCTGGTGCCGCGACCGGACGGCGTGTTCATGGGCACTGCCACGCCTCCCACTCCCTATTTCCACGCTGGCCGACAACCTCCTCTTGGAAGGAATAGCAGCCCGCGACGCCCGCGCATGACCGTTTATCCACTGGGGCAGAAAATCGCGCCGACAGTTACGGCTGGGGGCCGGCGAAACCCGGCTATCGGGCCTATACTTTTTTGCCCTAATAGGTTCGAGGCAAAGGTTTAAACCTGACCCTAACGGCTGTCGCGGCAACGGCAGCCACTCCCCCTGCCACAAGTAAGGAGACCGAGCATGGCAATCCGCATTGGTGACGAAGCACCGGATTTCACCGCCGAAAGCACCGAAGGCACCCTGCATTTCCACGAATGGATCGGCGACAAATGGGCCATCCTGTTCTCTCATCCGAAGGACTTCACCCCCGTCTGCACCACCGAGCTCGGTTACATGGCCCGACTCAAACCGGAATTCGACAAACGCAACACCAAGGTAGTCGGGCTCAGCGTCGATCCGGTCAGCGACCACCGGGCCTGGGTCGGCGATATCCAGGAGACCCAGGGCCACGCGGTCAACTACCCGATGATCGGCGATGAGAACCTGGTGGTGGCGAAGCTCTACGACATGATTCACCCGAATGCCAGCGGCGGCCCGCGGACCGCAGTGGATAACGCCACCGTGCGCTCGGTCTTCCTCATTGGCCCGGACAAGAAGGTCAAGGCGATGCTGATTTATCCGATGAGCGCCGGGCGCAACTTCGACGAAGTCCTGCGGCTGCTCGATTCGTTGCAGCTGAATGCCAAGCACACAGTCGCCACCCCAGTGAACTGGAAGCCGGGCGAGGACGTCATCATTCCCACCTCGGTGTCCGACGAAGAGGCCAGGAAGAAATACCCGCAAGGCTTCAAGACCTTGAAGCCCTACCTGCGCGTGGTGGCGCAGCCGAAGTAACCAGCCGCCAGGTTGCAAAGGGCAGAACAAACAGGGACGGGGCGAATGAATCCGTCCCTTTGTTCGGAATCCCGTCAGGGCCGCAACCGCGCTCTACGGTGCCCGTGGCCAATGGCGGCGACCGGCTGGCGGATCAGCGCGGCCTGCCACTCGGTGGCGCTGAAGGCGTCAGTCTCCACCAGCAAGGCGGCCTTGCCCGCGACCAAGCTCGCCACCGGCACACCGTCACGATAGAGCACACGGTTGCCCGCAAGCGCCGGCACTTTGCGGCCGATCAACAGGGTCCCCAGCAGATTCAGCGGGTCACAAGCGGACAGGCTGACCAAGCTGCCGTCCGCCGACTGCTTGCGCACTTCGCGTAGCAGGCCGATCGCTTCCGGCAGGGCGAACTGCTCGCCGGAGATCCCGGCGACGAAGCGTCCGCCGCGGATTTCTCCACGCGCCTCCAGGCGATGATAGACCCGCAATAGCTCGCGCCAGGACGGCAGCCAGTCGGCCTCGCGCTCCAACAGCCGCCAGCAGACCACGCCGTAGCGGCGCAACAGCACTCGTGCGACATGCTCCAGCGCCTGCGCAGCGCCCCGCTCCTGGGTTGCCTGTTCCTCGCCGCGCGCACGCAGCAAGGCCCAGCGCCCGGCATCTTGCATGTTGGCCAGGGCCA
>JBOICE010000095.1:0-10690 GCA_050739815.1 Pseudomonas sp.
GATCACGGCCGCACCTTCACTAGCCGCGGCCGTGGCCGTCGAGATTACTGGCGCGTCGTTGGTGCCAGTCAGGGTGAGGGTCAGACTGCTGCCACTGGTGGCGCCGTGTTCGTCGGTGACGGTGAACGGCACGTTGATGATCTGCACTTCACCTTCGGCCAAGGCTTGGTAGGCCACGTTGCTCGGGTCGAAGGTCCAGTTGCCGTCGCTGTTCAGGCTGAAACCGGCCGGTGGGGCCTGGTTCAGGCTGAAGCTCAATAGGGTATCGGCGTCGATATCGCTGGCATCCAGTTGGCCGGTTACCAAGCTGCCATCCTCGACGGTTGCAGCGCTGGTTTCGACGGCCACCGGCGCGTCGTTGGCCGGAGTCACGCCGACGTTCACGGTCAGGGTGTCGGAACCGCCACGGCCATCGCTGACCTGTACCTGGAAGCTGTCTGGGCCGTTGTAGTTCGGGTTTGGCGTATAGGTCCACTGGCCACCCTGTGTCAGGGTAAGCGAGCCATTCTGCGGAGCATTGAGCTGGCTGAAAGTTAGCGGGTCGCCATTCGGATCTCGCGCGGTGAACGTGCCAGTGAGCGGTGTGTCCTCGTCGGTCACGGTGCTCTGGTCTACGCCCAGCGGGGCGCTGTTGGTGCCGGTGAAAAACGGCGCGAAGTTGCTGTTAGTGGTCGAATCGCTGCTGTTGTCCTGCTGCAGGCCTTGTGCGCCTTCGCCGAGGGCGGGGGTAGTGAAGCCGAGTTCCGGACTGACTTGACCCGCCGTGGCTTCGAGGATCACGAAGCTATGGCCGCCACCGACGGCACCCCCGCCAGCGCCGCCTGCACCCCCGGGGCCGGCTGCGGTGGGTGCGAGTGCTTGAGTCGGGTCGACGCCCGCAGCGATGGCTTGCTGCAGTTCGGCGGCGGACGGGATTGCCGGCTGTTGCGCAGCGGGCGCCTGTTCGTCCAGTTCGGCGCTACTCCATTGAGTGTCGCGCCCCAGGTCCACGATGCGGCCATCGGTCAGCTCCAGGCTGACCATGCTTTCCGGGGCGGTTACCAGCTGCTCGCCCTTGAACAGACGGTCACCTTCGATGAGCACACGTTGCGTGCCTTCAGGCGTAAGCGCGATGACTTGGCCAACAATGCTTTTGACGATGGCAACAACACTGCTCATGGGTGACGCTCCTTGTTCGAACTGGCTTGGTACTTCCATGCGGCTTCATGGCGGGTTATGCCTGTGCAGCGGGGAAGCGGGCAGATGGAATCTAGTTGAAAATTTGACGTCAATTAAATGGCTTATTACTAACAGCTATTAAGTTTATGCCAAAGTATTGACCAATTGCGCTCCATCCTAAACAATCCGCACCGTCATGTCACTTTGATATTGTTGTCATGCGGCGCAGCTCGAGATGAGCGCTTCTGACACTGCTCTAAGGCAGTATTAATGCGCCCTCCAGCCCTGTTCTCAGCGTGGCACCTTCTCCAAAAATGGACGTTCATCGCCTCAAAGGAAGCTAATAAAATGCGCATGCGTTTCTACACCGCTTTGCCCTTAGTGCTTGGCGCCAGTTTTCAGGTGCAAGCCCAAAGCCTGCCTGAGGCGATGCAAGGGGCCTTGGATGTTCATCCGGAAGTGCAGGCCGCGGTGAACAGTCGCCTGTCGGCGGACTATCAGCTCAAAGCTGCGAAAGGTGGATATCTGCCGAGAGTCGACCTGCTGGGTGGAATTGGCCGCGAAGGCACGGATGATCCGTCGAGCCGTGCCGCTGGTTCCGACAATCATTGGGACACCCTGACCCGCAGTGAGTCCAGCCTGCGTCTGCAACAGATGGTGTTCGATGGTTTCGCAACCTCCAGCGAAGTCGGCCGCCAGCAAGCCACGGTCAACTCGCGTGCTTACTCGCTGTTGAGCACCTCTGAACGCACCGCTCTGGATGTTGCCCAGGTTTACCTGGAAGTGCTGAAGCGCGAGGAGATGGTGCGCCTCGCCGAAGACAACCTGCAAAGCCACACCCGTATTTATGACCAGATCAGCCTGCGCAGCGAACGCGGAGTGGGCAGCGCTGCCGACCGCGATCAGGCGGATGCGCGCCTGGCTCAGGCCCGTAACAACCTGATCACCGAACAGACCAACCTGGCGGATGCCCGCACCAATTTCATCAGTGTGGTCGGTAGCGCGCCGGCTGAGCTGAGCCTGCCGCAAGGCGTGCCAGGCCAGTTGCCGGAAACCCTCGACGATGCCAAGCGGCGGATGCTGGAAAACAGCCCGGTGTTGCGTTCGGCGGAGTCCGATGTTGCGGCAACCGAGAAGCAGTACGATGCGGCCAAGTCGACCTTCTATCCACGCTTCGATGCCGAGCTGTCGCGCAGTGCGGATAACGACGTGGATGGCCAGGACGGTCACGTCAACGATTGGCAGGCCATGTTGCGCATGCGCTATAACCTGTTCGCCGGTGGTAGCAATAAGGCCGATCTGGAGTCCAAGGCCTACCAGATCAACGAAGCCCTGGATATTCGCAACAATGCCCTGCGGGTACTCAGCGAAGAAGTAGGTCTGGCCTGGAACGCGCTGTACAACGCTCGTGAGCAAAAACCGATCGCCGCCCAGTACGTCGACTTCAGCAGCCGTGTGCGCAGCTCGTATCAGAAGCAGTTCACCCTGGGCGAGCGTACCCTGCTTGACTTGCTGGACAGCGAGAACGAGCTGTTCACTGCACAACGTCGTTTGGCGGAAGTGACCTATACCGAGTTGTTTACTCAGTACCGGATCAAAGCCACTATTGGCGAGTTGCTCAAGAGCCAGGGCGTAGTAGCGCCCTTAGCTTCGGTCGTACAGAACGACGTGAAGACGCAAGCGAACCTGCCCGGTTTGAACTGAGAGCCCAGGCTTTGAGCCCTCATTTGCTATAGAAAAGTCCGCTAAAGAAAAGAGTGCCAGCGTGGAATCAGAAGTAAGTCGAGTACAACTCAACCATGATCCACGCGTGCAGCATGACGATCCATTGTTGGACAGTCTGTTATCGCTCTGCGCCTTGCATCAAAAGCCGACCAGCCGGGCGACGCTGACCACCGGCTTACCCTTGCCCAAACAACGCATGACTGCCGAGCTGCTGCCGCGTGCCGCAGCCAGGGTCGGCCTGCAAGGTCGGCTGTTACGCCGTCGCCTGGAGCAGATTCCAGCGATTGCATTGCCGGCGCTGTTGCTGCTTCAGGAAGGCCGCAGCGCTGTGCTGCTTGGCTGGGAGGCCGATGGCCGGGCCCGGCTGATGCTCAGCGAGAGCGAGGGCGGCGAGGTCAAGGTGGCGCTGGAACTATTGGCCGAGGATTACCTCGGCCAAGTGTTTTTCGCCCAGCCGCGACACAAGTTCGATATCAACCATGGCGACCTGATTCCGCGGACCCGTACCTGGTTTCGCGACACGCTGAAGCGTTCGCGCTGGCTCTATGTCGATGCCGTTGCCGCCAGCCTGCTGATCAATCTGATCGGTCTGGGGGCGCCACTGTTCGTCATGAACGTCTACGACCGGGTAGTGCCGAACCAGGCCACCGCGACCCTCTGGGTCCTGGCCATAGGTATCTCCGGCGCATTCATGTTCGATCTATTGCTCAAGACCATGCGCGGTCTGTGTCTGGACCTCGCCGGCAAGAAGACCGACCTGATCATTTCCGCCACGCTGTTCGAACGCATCGTTGGCATGACCATGCGCCATCGCCCCGCGCGAGTCGGCAGTTTCGCGCAGAACATCCATGAGTTTCAGACGCTGCGGGACTTTCTCGCTTCGCTGACCCTGACCACCTTGATCGATCTGCCCTTCACCTTGCTGGTGTTGCTGGTGATCGCCGTGCTTGGCGGGCATCTGGTGTGGATCCCGGTACTGGCCTTCCCGGCGGCACTGCTGATCGGTTGGCTGTTGCAGAAGCCCCTGGTCGAGACCATGGATCGCACCATGTCGCTTTCGGCCGAGCGTCAGTCCAGCTTGATCGAAACGCTCAGCGGGCTCGATGCGGTCAAGGTGAATAACGCCGAGAGCGAGCGCCAGTACCTGTGGGAGCAGACCATCGGCACCCTCAGCGGCCTCGAATTGCGCGTGCGCATGCTCTCCACGCTGGCCATGAACATCACCCAGTTGATCCAGCAGTTGTCTGGCGTGGTGATGGTTATCTTCGGTGTTTACCTGATCATCGATGGCCACCTCAGCATGGGCGGCCTGATTGCCTGCTACATGCTCAACAGCCGCGCACTGGGGCCGTTGTCCCAGCTCTCCGGGCTGCTGACGCGCTATCAGCAGGCGCGTCTGACCATGACCTCGATCGACCACATGATGGACCTGCCGCAAGAACGCCAGGAAGACGATCGGCCTTTGACCCGGCAGCGCGTGCAGGGCGCCATCGAAATGCGCCAGTTGGACTTCAACTACCCGCAACAACAAAACACCGCGCTGAAGAACATCAACCTGGTGATTCGTCCGGGCGAGAAGATCGGCATCATCGGCCGCAGTGGCTCAGGCAAGAGCTCGCTGGCCAAGCTGCTGGTCGGGCTCTATCAGGCAGACTCCGGCAGCTTGCTGGTGGATGGCGTGGATATCCGCCAGTTGGATATCAGCGAGTTGCGCCACAACATCGGTTATGTGCCGCAAGACATTCAATTGCTCAGCGGCACGTTGCGCGACAACCTCGCCTCCGGCGCGCGCTACGTGGAAAACGACCAGTTGTTGCAGGCCGCCGAGCTCGCCGGCGTGCACGAGTTCGCTCGGTTGCACCCGCAGGGTTATGAATTGCAGGTCGGTGAACGCGGGCAGAACCTCTCCGGCGGGCAGCGGCAGAACGTCGCCCTGGCCCGCGCGCTGCTGCTCGACCCGCCGATTCTGTTGCTGGACGAACCGACCAGCGCCATGGACAACACTGGCGAAGAACACCTCAAGCAACGCTTGGCGGCGGTAATCACCAACAAGACACTGCTGTTGGTCACTCACCGCGCCTCGATGTTGGCGCTGGTGGATCGTCTGGTAATCATCGACAAGGGCCAGATCATTGCCGATGGCCCGAAAGATGCGGTTATGGAAGCCTTGAAGAAGGGGCAAATCAGTGTTGCTTAAGCCCTTGCTCAGCAGCTTTCAGCGTTACTTCAAAGGTTCCGAATCGGTTGCCGGGCAGCCTCTGCCCGAGGTCAGCAAAGCGCTGGTCGAAGATGCCCCGCGCGTGGTGCGGCTGACCATCTGGTGCCTGATTGCATTCTTCATGTTCCTGTTGGTATGGGCGCACTTTGCGGTGGTCGACGAGGTGACTCGCGGCGACGGCAAGGCGATTCCTTCCTCCAAGCTGCAAAAGATCCAGAACCTCGAAGGCGGCATAGTCGCCGAGTTGTTCATTCGCGAGGGGCAGATCGTCAAGGTCGGCGACCCGCTATTGCGCCTGGACGACACCCGCTTTGCCTCGAATGTCGGTGAAACCGAGGCCGATCGCCTGTCCTGGCTACTGCGCCTGGAGCGTTTGAGTGCCGAGACCGAAGGACGTCCACTGCTGATTACCGACGAGGCGCGCGCCAAGGCGCCGGGCCTCGCCGCGAGCGAACAGTCGTTGTACGAGAGCCGCCAGCAGCAGCTGCATGACGAAGTGGCTGGCCTGGAAGAGCAACTGATCCAGCGCAAGCAGGAGCTGCGCGAGTTCGCGTCCAAGCAAGCGCAATACCGCAGCAGCCTGAATTTGTTGCGGCAGGAAATTCAGATGTCCGAACCGCTGGTGGCGGAAGGCGCGATGTCTCAGGTCGAAGTATTGCGGCTCAAGCGTGCCGAAGTCGAAAACCGTGGGCAGATGGACGCCACCAGTCTGGCGATTCCGCGTGCCGAGTCGGCGATCAAGGAAGTCGAGCGCAAGATCGACGAAACCCGTGGTCGTTTCCGCAGTGAGGCCCTGGCCCAACTGAACGAGGCGCGCACAGAGCTGAGCAAGACCGAAGCCACCGGCAAGGCGCTGGAAGACCGAGTCAATCGCACCTTGGTCACTTCGCCGGTACGCGGCATCGTCAAGCAACTGCTGGTCAATACCATCGGTGGCGTGATTCAACCGGGCAGCGATCTGGTGGAAATCGTCCCGCTGGACGACACCCTGCTGGTCGAAACACGCATCCGTCCGCAAGACATTGCCTTCCTGCATCCGGGGCAGGAGGCGGTGGTCAAGTTCACGGCCTACGACTACACGATCTATGGCGGCCTCAAGGCCAAGCTGGAACAGATCAGTGCCGATACCATCACCGATGAGGAAGGCAACAGCTTCTACCTGATCAAGCTGCGCACCGATAAGAGCCATCTGGGTACAGCAGAAAACCCGCTGCTGATCATTCCGGGGATGGTCGCCTCGGTGGATATCATCACCGGCAAGAAGAGCATCCTCAGCTACCTGCTCAAGCCGATCATCCGCGCCCGCGCCGAAGCCTTGCGTGAGCGCTAGCGCACTACGGGAAACGTGGCTATCCAGCGTACGTTGCTGCTGAGCCGCAGGCGCTGCCCAACAACCAGCCTGCCAGGCCGGGCGTTGAAGTCCGAGACCGAGTATTCGGGAGTCGCAAGCGACCCCCTGTTGGGCTTCGCTGCGCTCGGCGCCAACCCGCGGGTGGTAGCTGCGAGCAGGGTTGGTGTCGAGCGCCCATCTGGATCCCCGCTTTCGCGGGGATGACCTGACAATCTGTTCGCAAGCGCCCGTTAGCGCTCGGTGAACAGCTTCTGCACCACCGAAAAATCTTCCTGGCCGTGGCCCTGCTTGAGCAGCAGGCGATACAGGCTGAGCGCCAGAGCGCCCATCGGCGTGCTGCTGCCCGTGGCCTGTGCGGCTTCCTGGGCCAGGCCCAGGTCTTTGGCCATCAACTCCGCCATAAAGCCGCCGGTGTAGCCCTTCGACGCCGGAGCGTTTTCCATTACCCCGGGCCAGGGGTTGTAGCGCTCCAGTGCCCAGTTGCCCCCGGAGCTCTGGCGCATGATCTCGGCCAGGGTTTTCGGGTCGAGACCGTTGGCCACACCGAGGGCCATGGCTTCGGCCGTACCGAGCATCAGCACGGCGAGCAACTGGTTATTGCAGACCTTGGCCACTTGTCCGGCGCCGTTAAGGCCGGCGTGGAAGATGTTTTTGCCCATGGCATTCAGTAGTGGGCGGGCTTTATCCAGCGCGTTGACTTCGCCGCCGATCATAAAGGTCAAAGTGCCGGCTGCCGCGCCAGCCGTACCGCCGGAGACCGGCGCATCCAGCAGGTCGATGCCCAGTTCGGCGGCGGCTTTGCTGACCTTCTTGGCCGACTCTGGGGCGATGGTCGAGCACTCAAGCACCAGGCTGCCCGGGGTGATGTAGTTGAGCAGGCCCTGCTCACCGAGGTACAGCCCTTCGACATGCCGACTGGCCGGAAGCATCGTGATCACTGCTTCTGCATCGTGCACGGCAGCGTGGGCGTCATTCGCGGCGTGGGCGCCTTCGGCTACCAGTTCGTCGATGGCGCTTTGCTGCAAGTCGAAGACTTTGAGTTCGAAACCCGCTTTGAGCAGGTTCCGAGCCATGGGTAGGCCCATATGGCCAAGCCCGATAAAGGCGACTCTTTTCATTGTTGTGCTCCTTGGCCCAGGTGATGTGGAGTGAGGTGGCTTACAAGTTCGCCAGCGGGTGCGGGCCTTCCCAGGTTGGCTGGAAGTGCGCCTCGATGACGGCTTCGGGGATGCTGGCGACGTCCGGCCAGTGCCAGCGTGGCGCGTTGTCCTTGTCGATCAGGCGGGCACGCACGCCTTCAGGGAATTCCGGGTGGCGACAGCTGTTCAGGCTCATGACGTACTCCATCTGAAACACTTGCGCGAGTGACAGGTGTTTGGCCCGGTTGATCTGCTCCCAGACCAGGTGCGCGGTGAGCGGGCAGCCGGCCGCCAGGGTCTTGGCCGCGCGGCTGAGCAGCGGGTCGCTATCGTGTTGCAAGGCGCAGATGGCATGCCAGGCGCTGGGCAGGTCGGCGACATCCAGCAGCTTGTCGATATGCTTGCGCCGCGGTAGCAGTGGGCCTTCCGGGAGCTGCTGATTGGCCTCGTGTTCCATGGCTTTGAGCAGACTGTTGAGCTGCATGGCCGGTTGCTCTTGCCAGTTCAGTTGCAGCAGGCCATGGATCAACTCGTCCTGCTGCTCGTCACGCAGGAAACGGTCGGCCAGGCCGAGACTGAGCGCATCCTGGGCATTGATCTGCGTGGCAGTCAGGCCGAGGAACAGGCCAAGCTTGCCCGGCATGCGGCTGAGGAACCAACTGCCGCCGACATCCGGGTAGAGGCCGATATTGATTTCCGGCATCGCCAAGCGGCTGCTCGGGGTGACGATGCGCACGCTCGCGCCTTGCATCAACCCCAGCCCGCCGCCCAACACATAACCATGGGCCCAGCAGATCAGCGGTTTCGGATAGGTATGGATGCGGTGGTCGAGGCGGTATTCGTCGGCGAAAAAACGCCCAGCCAGCGGCGGTACCTGGCCGGGATGCTCGCGGCAGGCTTCGACCAGCCGGCGCACATCGCCGCCGGCACAGAAGGCTTTCGACCCGTTGCCACGCAAGATCACGCAGGCGATGGCCGAGTCTTCGGCCCAGGCGTGCAGTTTGGCGTCCAATGCCTCGATCATCGGCAGCGAGAGGGCATTCAGGCTCGGTTCGGCGTCCAGGCTGGCGATGCCGATGCGGGCGCCGTGCTGGCCCGCGAGTTCTTCGAAAGTCACATTCATTATTCGCGGGTCTCGTTCCAGTGATCTCATCCAGTCAGGGCTTACTTATTGCGCCATTGCGGATCGCGTTTTTCCAGGAAGGCGTTAACGCCTTCGCGCGTGTCATCGGCATCGAACAGGTCGACGAAGCGCTCGCGCTCCTCGGGCAGCCAGCTATTGGGCCCACGTTCACGGGCGCCCTGCAGCAACGGCTTGATGGTGCGCACCGCAACCGGGCTCTGTCGCGCGACTTTGGCGGCGAGCAGCAAGGCGTGACTGCGGGCCTCGCCGCTGTCCACCACTTGCTCGACCAGGCCGATACGCAGAGCGGTGTCCGCATCGACGCGTTCGCCACACAGGATCATGCGTTTGGCCCAGCCTTCGCCGATCAGCCAGGGCAGCGTTTGGGTGCCGCCGGCGCACGGCAATAGACCGACAGTAGCTTCCGGCAGGGCCATTTGCGCCTGGCGCTCGGCGATGCGGATGTCGCAGGCCAGGGCGCATTCCAGGCCACCGCCCATGGCGTAGCCGTTGATCGCGGCAATCGACACGCCACGGAAATCGCGCAGGGCTTCGAAGGCTTCGCCGAAGCGCCGGGCCATCTCGCGGGCACGGGCTTTATCGCCATCGGCGAAGAGCTTCAGATCGGCCCCGGCGCTGAAGAATTTGTTGCCTTGGCCGGTGATCACCAGGGCGTAGATACCGTCATCGCGATTGAGGTGCTCGACCAACTGCTTGAGACCGATCAGCGATTCGCGATCCCAGGTATTGGCCGGCGGGTGGTTGATGGTGAGCAGGGCGGTGTGCCCGTGCTTTTCCACCGTCAACTTATGGGTCAGGTCGAAGAGGCCGGGGTTGTAGGCTTCTACTGCGTTGCTCATGAGTGATTTATCCCTGTCGTAGGCTGGGTGGAGCGCAGTGAAACCCAGCATGTGCAAAAAAACGGAGCTGGGTTTCGCGCTACTCAACCCAGCCTACCTGGTGATCCCCTGCAATCGGTTACAGCAGTTGGTCGAGCATACCGCCTTGCTCCAGCAAGCGCCGCGCCACGATCACCCGCATGATTTCGTTAGTGCCCTCAAGGATCTGGTGCACACGGCTGTCGCGTACCCAGCGTTCCAGAGGGTAGTCATTCAGATAGCCATAGCCGCCGTGAAGTTGCAGCGCCGCATTGCACAGCTCAAAGCAATGGTCGGTGGCGAAGCGCTTGCTCATGGCGCAGTAGAGGCTGGCTTCCGGGTGTTTATGGTCGAGCTTGTGCGCGGCCAGACGCACCATCTGCCGGCTGGCAGTGAGCTCGGTGAGCATGTCGGCGAGTTTGAATTGCAAGGCTTGGAATTCCGCCAACGGCTTGCCGAACTGCTTGCGTTCTTCAACATAGCGCAGCGATTGCTCGAGCGCCGCCTGGGCCGCACCGAGCGAGCAACTGGCGATATTCAGGCGGCCACCATCCAGGCCTTTCATCGCATAGACGAAACCCTGGCCCTCCGGGCCAATGCGGTTGCCCGCCGGGATGCGTACGCCCTCGAAGCCGATCGAGCGGGTCGGCTGCGCGCACCAGCCCATCTTCAATTCATTGCGCCCATAGCGCACCCCGGGTGCATCGGCCGGCACCAGAAAGCAGGAAATACCCTTGGCGCCGTCTTCACCGGTGCGCGCCATGACGATCAGTACTTCGGTGCTGCCAGCGCCGGAGATAAACGACTTGCTGCCGTCGAGCACGTACTCGTCGCCTTCGCGCCTGGCGCGGGTGCGCAGGTGCGCGGCATCGGAGCCGGCGTCCGGCTCGGTCAGGCAGTATGAAGCGAGCAATTCGCCGCTGATCAGGCGTGGCAGCCATGTGGCTTTCAACGCTTGGTCGGCGAAGCTGGCGAGCATCCAGCTGGCCATGTTGTGGATGGTCAGGTAGGCGGTGGTGGCGACGCAGCCGGCCGCTAGCTGCTCGAAGATCAACGAGGTCGAGAGCCGCGAGAGCCCCAAGCCGCCATCCTCTTCAT
>JBOICE010000096.1:0-3535 GCA_050739815.1 Pseudomonas sp.
AGTTGGCCACGGTCTCTGGAGCCTTGTCAGCGAAGAGGTTCAGGGTGATGACGCCGTGATTGGTATGCAGCTTGATCATGGGAAAATCCACTCGGTCGAGAAAATCGAAGGCCTGTCAGGGGGTTGACAGCTTCGGCTATGATAAGCGCTTTGATTTAGTCGGCCTACCCTGGTCGCGCACTAGTACGTTCAAGGATCCTATGAGCAAGCCCACTCTCGACCCCATTCTCGATGCCACTCTTGATCCCAAGGCGGGCCCAGCTGTCCCGGCCAACTTTCTTCGTCAGATTGTTCAGGCTGACCTGGATGCGGGTAAGCATACAAAAATCGTCACGCGCTTCCCGCCGGAGCCGAATGGTTACCTGCATATCGGTCATGCCAAGTCGATCTGCGTGAACTTCGGTCTGGCCGAAGAGTTTGGTGGTGTATGCAACCTGCGCTTCGATGACACCAACCCGGCCAAGGAAGACCAGGAGTACATCGACGCCATCGAAACTGATGTGAAGTGGCTGGGCTTCCAGTGGGACGGCGAGGTGCGTTATGCCTCGCAATATTTCGATCAATTGCATGCTTGGGCTGTCGAGCTGATCAAGGCTGGCAAGGCTTATGTCTGCGACTTGAGCCCGGATCAGGCGCGTGAATACCGCGGTAGCCTGACCGAACCGGGCAAAAACAGCCCGTTCCGTGAACGCAGCATCGAAGAAAACCTCGATTTGTTTGCTCGCATGAAAGCAGGTGAGTTCGAGGACGGCGTCTGCGTGCTGCGAGCGAAGATCGACATGGCCTCGCCGAACATGAACCTGCGCGATCCGATTCTTTATCGCATTCGTCATGCCCATCACCACCAGACCGGCGATAAGTGGTGCATCTACCCGAACTATGACTTCACTCATGGTCAGTCCGATGCGTTCGAAGGTATTACCCATTCGATCTGCACCCTGGAGTTCGAAGGTCATCGCCCGCTCTACGAGTGGTTCCTCGATAACCTGTCGGTGCCGAGCAAGCCGCGTCAATATGAGTTCTCCAGGCTCAACCTGAGCTACACCGTCACCAGCAAGCGCAAGCTCAAGCAGTTGGTCGACGAGAAGCACGTCAATGGTTGGGATGACCCCCGCATGTCGACGTTGTCGGGCTTCCGTCGGCGCGGCTATACCGCAGCGTCGATCCGTAATTTTTGCGAGATGATCGGGACCAACCGTTCTGATGGTGTCGTCGATGTTGCCATGCTCGAATTCAGCATTCGTGACGACCTCGATCACAGTGCTCCGCGTGCCATGTGCGTATTGCGCCCGCTGAAGGTGGTGATCAGCAATTACCCGGAAGGCCAGGTCGAGAACCTTGAGCTGCCACGCCATCCGAAAACCGACATGGGCGTGCGTGCGTTGCCGTTCGCTCGGGAAATCTATATCGATCGCGAAGACTTCATGGAGGAGCCGCCGAAGGGTTACAAGCGCTTGGAGCCGGCCGGTGAGGTGCGTCTGCGTGGCAGCTATGTGATTCGTGCTGATGAGGCGATCAAGGACGCCGACGGCAACATCGTCGAACTGCGTTGTTCTTATGACCCTGAAACCCTCGGCAAGAATCCGGAAGGGCGCAAGGTCAAAGGTGTTATTCACTGGGTGCCGGCGGCAGAAAGTGTCGAGTGTGAGGTGCGCCTGTATGACCGCCTGTTCCGCTCGCCAAGCCCAGAAAAAGCGGAAGAGGGCGCCAGTTTCCTGGAGAACATCAATCCGAACTCCTTGCAAGTGCTCACGGGCTGTCGCGCAGAGCCGTCGCTCGGCCAGGCTCAGCCAGAGGATCGTTTCCAGTTCGAGCGCGAAGGCTACTTCTGCGCAGACCTGAAAGACACGAAGCCTGGCAAGCCGGTCTTCAACCGTACCGTCACGCTGCGTGACTCCTGGAGTTAAGGCTGAATCGGGTCAGGGCGAGCGTTCATAGCGTTAAGTTATGCCGCGCTCGCAGGCTTTAGAGCAGCTCTAAGGAATAAGTAATCGTGCTTTCCATCTACAACACGCTCAGCAAAACCAAAGAAGTCCTTAAGCCGCTCGATGGCAACAAGGTCAGCATGTATGTCTGCGGCATGACCGTGTACGACTACTGCCATATCGGCCATGCGCGGGTCATGGTGGCATTCGACGTGGTGGCGCGTTGGTTGCGTCATAGCGGCTACAACCTGACGTATGTGCGCAACATCACCGATATTGACGACAAGATCATTCGGCGCGCCCAGGAAAACGGTGAAAGCTTCGATCAGCTGACTACCCGCATGATCGCCGCCATGCACGAAGATGAGGCGCGTCTGAGCGTTCTGCGTCCGGATCAGGAGCCTTGCGCCACCGAGCATATCGCGGGCATGCACGCGATGATCCAGGCCTTGATCGACAAGGGCTACGCCTACGCGCCGGGGAATGGCGACGTCTACTACCGGGTCGGCAAGTTCGCCGGTTACGGCAAGTTGTCACGGATGAAGATCGAGGACCTGCGCATCGGTGCGCGGATCGAAGTCGACGAAGCAAAAGATGATCCGCTGGACTTCGTGCTCTGGAAAGGCGTCAAGCCGGGTGAGCCGAGCTGGGAGTCGCCTTGGGGCGCTGGTCGGCCGGGTTGGCATATCGAGTGCTCGGTGATGTCGACCTGCTGCCTGGGCGAGACCTTCGACATTCATGGCGGCGGTCCGGACCTGGTGTTCCCGCACCATGAAAACGAAATCGCCCAAAGCGAGGCGGCCACCGGCAAGTCCTACGCCAACACCTGGATGCACGCCGGTGCTGTGCGCGTGGATGGCGAGAAAATGTCCAAGTCGCTGGGTAACTTCTTCACTATTCGCGAAGTGTTGGAGAAGTATCACCCGGAGGTCGTGCGCTATTTGTTGGTTTCGAGCCACTATCGCAGCCCGATCAACTATTCCGAAGACAGCTTGAAAGAAGCCAAGGGCGCGCTGGAGCGTTTCTATCACTCGCTCAAGGGGCTGCCAAATGCGGCTCCGGCTGGTGGTGAAGCATTCGTCGAACGTTTCGCCAAGGCGATGAACGATGACTTCAACTCGCCGGAAGCCTGTGCGGTGTTGTTCGAGTTGGTGCGTGAAGTGAATCGTCTGCGTGACAACGATTTGCCCGCTGCAGCCGGGTTGGCGGCACGCTTGAAAGAGCTGGCAAGTCTGCTTGGCGTGCTGCAGTTGGAGCCCGAGGCTTTCCTGCAGGCTGGTGCCGAGGGCAGGATCGATGCGGCGCAGGTCGAGGCGTTGATCCAGGCGCGCTTGGCGGCGCGTGCGGCCAAGGATTGGGCTGAGTCGGATCGGATTCGTGATCAGATCACGGCGATGGGCGTGGTGCTGGAAGATGGCAAGGGTGGGACGACTTGGCGTTTAGCTGAGTAGATCTTTGTCGTATAAAAAAGGCCGCTTATGCGGCCTTTTTTATCTCTGTACGGCCTAAAGGTGTAGATGCTCGGCGGCATACAGGGTGTTTTCCAGCAGGCAGGCGCGAGTCATTGGACCAACGCCGCCTGGCACCGGAGTAATCCAGGCGGCGCGGGG
>JBOICE010000097.1:0-8213 GCA_050739815.1 Pseudomonas sp.
GACTGGGAGATGGCCAAGGCCGCCTTGGATATCGGTTTTTACATTTCATTGTCTGGCATCGTTACCTTCCGCAATGCCGAAACCTTGCGTGAGGTGGCTCGGCAAGTACCGGCCGACCGCCTGCTGGTAGAAACCGACTCTCCTTATCTGGCGCCGATTCCCTATCGTGGCAAACCCAATCTGCCGCAGTACGTGCGTGAAGTGGCGGAATTTTTGGCAGAGTTGCGTGGGGTGAGTTTCGAGGCGTTTGCCGAGCAGACTACGACGAACTTTCAGCGTCTGTTCCCGCTTGCCCACTTAAATCGCGAATAAAAAAAACCCGGACTCTGGGGGATGAATCCGGGTTAAGACCATTAGGAGTAAATCAAGATACACAGTCCACGGTATCTTGCCTGGCAGGGCACTTGGGGGAGATGCCGCACGCCAGTAACCTGAGTATTGGTGAATATTGGCGATCGTCCAGGCCAATACCGTTCATTTTTTAAACAGATTTGGAATACCGATGCAGCTGCTGAGTCCTCACCTAGCTGCGAGCTGGCGCAGCAGCTGCAAAGTCTCGTCGATTACCCTCGCTTCGGTATAGAAATGTGGTGACAGACGTATACCCGCGCCACGCTGCACGCAAATTACCTGTTCGCGTTTCAGTTGCTCAAATAGGGCTTGTTTCTCCCAGCCAGCCAGGCTGAACGTCAGAATCCCAGCGCGTCGCGACGGATCGGTTGGGCTGTGTAAACTGATGCCGGGCAGCCTGGACAGACCCTCTTGTAGCCACTGCATGCGCTCTTCCAAGGCCTTGCCGACCTCCACCATGCCGACGTCCTCCAGTAGCGACAGGCTGGCTTCCAGAGCCATGGCTCCCAACATGTTCGGGCTGCCGCACTCAAAGCGCCGGGCTGTGCGCGCGGGCTGCCAGTCCGTACGGTTGTAGTCGCCTACGTGTTCGAGCATATGCCAGCCGTACTCATGCAGTTTGAGTTGCTCGCGTAGATCGCTACGGCAATAGAACACGCCTAGCCCCTCTGGGCCGAGCAGCCATTTGTGCCCGTCGGCCATGGCGAAGGCACAGTCGCAGGCTTGGGCGTCGAAGGGCAGGGCGCCGAGTTGCTGGATGGCATCCACGCAGAACAATACTCCGCGCTGGCGGCAGCCATTGCCGAGGCGTTCAAGTTCAAGGCGCAGGCCGCTGGCGTACTGCACCGCACTGATCGACATCAACCGCGTCCGTGGCCCACAGGCGTTAAGCAACGCTTGTTCTGGGTCGGCGCCACTCAGGTTGACTTGAATCACCTCAACGCCGAGCGGCTTCAGTGCCTCCCAGACGATCCGGTTGGAGGGAAACTCCTCATCGCTGATCACGATTTGCTCGCCTGCTCGCCAGTCGAGGCCGAACGCGACGAAAGACAAGGCTTCCGAAGTGTTCTTTACTAAAGCGATGTCGGCTGTAGAGGGCGCATTGAGCAGTCGCATCAGGCGCTCGCGTAACCGCTGCTCCACAATTAACCAGTCTGGGTAGTCGCGGGCGCCGATCAGCACATTCTGTTCGGCGAAGCGGCTGACAGCTAACGCCGCGCGGCGTGGCCAGGGCGCGACGGCCGCGTGGTTCAGGTAGCGCAACCCTGGGTCTTGCCTAAACTCGTCATGAAAGGCGTACATGGTCTGATGATCCGTGCAATTTGGCCCTAAATAGGCATAATACGCGCCTTCGATTTTTGACCCCGCAGTCTCTTTATGCAGAAAGAACCCCGTAAGATCCGTGAATTTCGCCGCCGCGAGCAGGAAATTCTCGATGTCGCGCTCAAACTCTTCCTCGAGCAGGGTGAGGATAGCGTCACTGTCGAGATGATCGCTGACGCCGTAGGAATTGGCAAAGGCACCATCTACAAGCATTTCAAGTCGAAGGCTGAGATCTATCTGCGCCTTATGCTCGACTACGAGCGTGATTTGAACGAGTTGCTGCACTCGGCCGACGTGGACCGCGACAAGGAAGCCTTGTCACGCGCTTATTTCGAATTTCGTATGCGTGATCCGCAGCGCTATCGGTTGTTCGACCGACTTGAAGAAAAAGTCGTCAAAGGCAACCAGGTGCCGGAGATGGTCGAGCAGTTGCACAAGATTCGTGCATCCAACTTCGAGCATCTGACTCTGCTGATCAAAGGCCGGATAGCCGAAGGCAAGCTGGAAGACGTGCCACCTTATTTCCACTACTGCGCTGCCTGGGCGTTGGTGCATGGCGCTGTGGCGCTGTACCACTCGCCGTTCTGGAGCAATGTGCTGGAAGACCAGGAAGGTTTCTTCCAGTTCCTCATGGATATCGGCGTGCGCATGGGGAACAAGCGCAAGCGCGACGGCGAGACGCCGCCCATTTGATGCCATTCAGCCTGTCTATTTCGGCATGCTGGGCATGCGGATGGATTGGCTGCAGGGATATACTGCGGCGTATAACCCGCCGGAGTCGTTCATGATCGTCGATCGCCAGGGCAGGCGTTTTCGCAATTTGCGGATCAGCCTGACCGCCGCCTGCAATTACGCTTGCACTTATTGTGTACCCGACGGCAAGCGTCTGGTTGCAGCGCAGGATGAGTTGTCGGCCGAGGCCATGGTCCGCGGGGTGGCTTACCTGATTGAAGCGGCCGGGATTGAGCAACTACGCATCACGGGGGGGGAGCCACTGGTCAGCCCGAAGTTGGATGTGTTGTTGCGTGGCGTCAGCCAACTGGGTTTGAACGACATCAGCTTGACCAGTAATGGCCAGTTGCTTACGCGCAAACTGCCGCTGCTACTTGACGCGGGCATCCGCCGTCTAAACATTTCTCTCGATACCCTCGATCCAGAAGCTTTCCGTCGGATTGCCCGTGGCGGTGATCTGGCCACTGTGCTCGATGGCCTGGAACAGGCGCGGGCGGCAGGGTTGAAGATCAAGCTGAACATGGTGCCGTTGCGTGGGCAGAACCTCGATCAGGTTTTGCCGTTGCTGGATTACTGCCTGGAGCGCGGTTTTGAATTGCGCTTTATCGAGTTGATGCGCATGGGGCACTTAGCCCGCGATCAGAATAGTTTCTTGCAGCAGTTCGTCGGCATGCCTGAGCTGCTGACGATGATTGCTGAGCGGCATGAGTACCGGCAGGCCGATGCTCCGTTGGATGCCACGGCATTGCGTTACCAGATTCCTGGGGAGGGTTACTTTGGTGTGATCGCCAACGAAAGTGTGCCGTTCTGCCGCACCTGCTCGCGGCTGCGATTGTCGTCTACGGGTTGGCTGCATGGTTGCCTGTCATCGAGCAATCGCCATTATGTCGGTGACTTGCTCGACAAGCCGCGCCATCAGGCCCTGCCGGCCCTGCAGCGGTTATTGGTCAAGGCGCTGGGCGACAAGCAGGACGTGGCGTTCTCTGGCGGTGTGACCGTCATGAAGATTATTGGCGGTTGATTCCAGTCTTCGAGCAAACCCATGCCCTGGGCTGAAGTTCAGGGTATGCCGCGGCTTGTGGCGCTTGGATGTAAATCGTTAGCCGCCCCACAGCATCGCTCAACTGTCAGCCACTACCGGATTACTCATAGGATCTAAGGAGCTGCGTGCAGTTATGAGCGCCGAACAATTCCCTGTCAGTTATATCGAGCCGGTGTTTCACCCGCCGAGTGAAGCGCATTCGCTGATTCTGCCGGTGACTAATGGTTGCTCATGGAATCAGTGCAGCTTAGATGTACACGGCGCCGCAGAAAAAATTCCGTGCGCGCGATGAGGTTGAGGTACTGGAGGAAATTCGCCGCTGTGGCGAGCAGCTGATCGTTCAGCGTGTCTTTCTTGCGGACGGCGATGCCTTGATCTTGCCGACCCGACGACTGTTGAACATCCTTTCGGCGATCCGTGAGCACCTGCCGGAAGTCGAGCGTGTTTCCAGCTACTGCCTGCCGCGTAACTTGCGTAAAAAATCGGTCGAGGAGCTCAGGGAGCTGGCCGATGCTGGGCTGAAGATGGCCTATGTCGGTGCTGAGTCTGGTGATGACGAGGTGCTGGCGCGGGTCAACAAGGGCGAGACCTTCGAGTCGACGTTGAGCGCACTGGATAAGCTCGGCCAGGCGGGGATTAGCCGTTCGGTGATGATTCTTAATGGTCTGGGTGGCAAGGCTCTGAGCGAGCAGCATGCGGACAGTTCTGCGCGGCTTATGAATGCGGCGCAGCCGGAGTTTCTCTCGACGTTGGTAGTCAGCTTCCCGCAGGGAGAGGTGCGTTTTCGCGAAGGTTTTGCTGACTATGAGGCGCTCAGCCAGCATGAATTGTTCGTCGAGGTTGAGCGCCTGCTGCAAGGTCTGGAGCTGGCGGATACGGTGTTTCGTAGTGACCATGCCTCCAATTACCTGGTGCTCAAGGGCAATCTTGGAGCGGATAAGGCGCGCATGCTGGCGCAGGTGCGTCAGGCCATCGAACAGCCAAAGCAGGCTCATCTGCGGCAGGAGTGGCAGCGCGGCCTGTGAAGCAATTGCTGGGAATGTCAGGGTGTGGCGCGGAAGCTGCAGTGAGGCTCTATCCGCCAGTTTTTCGTCACCGGCGCCCGGAGAATTGCGATGCGTAGCCTGATTTTATTGTTGGCGCTGATGGCCCTGGGTGGCTGTATGAAGGTCAGCGACTTGAGCGATGGTGCTCTCTATCAATTGAGTGATGCAGGTTTCCTCGATCACAGCGAGACTCATCGAGCCGGCCCGTGGCGGCTGCAGGCGGACTCTTTTATCTACATCGCCCAGGGGCATTTCGTGCCTCCGGGCAATGCTTATCCTCGCCCGAATGTGGTCGCGGAGGAGGCATTCAATGGCTTTGTTGAGTATTTTCCCATGGTGCGGCGCGCGCGTAACCCAGCCGGCTTGGATGAGTCGCTGACTGAGGCGCGGGCTCTTGGCGCGCACTATCTGTTGTATGCACGCTTTGCCAATGCCGATGACCGGATTAGCACCGCAGAAGAGTGGGAGGATCAGGAGGCGTTGGATCGACTGGGGGTAGACCACAGCGTGATCCAACTGATGCTGATCGAAACCAATACCCGCTACTTGGTAGACACCGCGCGTATTCGTAGTCGTGGCGGTTTTCTGACGTTTTATGATGCCAAGCCAGACGATCTGCTTGGCCCACCACTGCAGGATTATGCTCGCCGCCTGTTGGGGCTGAGTGATTAAGAGGAAGAGGGTATGAGTGACCCAGGCAAGGCTGGTGATCTGCTTGCGCAGATTCCCAAGACCGAGAAAAAGGGACTGCCGCCGGTGCACCTGTGGAATCCGCCATTCTGTGGCGATATCGACATGCGTATTGCCCGTGATGGCACCTGGTTTTACCTGGGTACGCCAATTGGTCGTAAACCGATGGTGCGGCTGTTTTCCACGATCATTCGGCGTGACGGTGATGCTTACTTCTTGATCACTCCGGTGGAGAAGGTCGGGATCAAGGTCGATGATGCGCCGTTTGTCGCCATCGATGTGCAGGTGGAAGGTGAGGGTGAAGAGCAAGTGCTGCGCTTTACCACCAATGTCGATGATGAAGCTGCCGCAGGCCCCGAGCATCCGCTGCGCGTTGAGCTTGACCCGCTGACCCAGGAGCCTGCGCCCTATGTGCACGTGCGGAGTAATCTTGAGGCGCTGATTCACCGCAACGTGTTTTATCAGTTGGTCGAGTTGGCCGTGCCGCGCGAGATCGATGGTCGGTACTGGTTGGGTGTGTGGAGTGGTGGGCAGTTTTTCCCCATAGGTCCGCAGCCGGAATAGATCACTGGCACAAAAAAGGGCTCCCGAGGGAGCCCTTTTTCCTACCCGGTCGAATTACATGTTCGGGTAGTTCGGACCGCCAGCACCTTCCGGTGCGACCCAGTTGATGTTCTGGGATGGGTCTTTGATGTCGCAAGTCTTGCAGTGCACGCAGTTCTGCGCGTTGATCTGGAACTTCTTCTCGCCGTCTTCCTGCGTCACCACCTCATACACGCCGGCCGGGCAGTAGCGTTGTGCCGGCTCGTCATACAGCGGCAGGTTTTTCAGCAGCGGGATGCTCGAGTCAACCAGCTTCAGGTGGCAGGGTTGTTCCTCTTCATGGTTGGTGTTGGAGAGGAATACGGAGCTCAGCTTGTCGAAGCTGATCTTGCCATCGGGTTTCGGGTAGTCGATGCGCTTGGCATCGGCAGCGAGTTTCAAGCAGGCGTAGTCCGGCTTGTTGTCGTGCAGGGTGAACGGGATCTTGCCGCCGAAGATATTCTGGTCGACGTAGTTGAACGCGGCACCGGCCAGCACACCGAATTTGTGCAGCGCCGGGCCGAAGTTACGGCTGCGGAACAGTTCGTCATACAGCCAGCTGGCCTTGAAGCTGTCGACATAGGCGGTCAGCTCGTTGCCGCCTTCGCCGCCGGCGAACAGCGCATCGGCCACCGCGTCGGCGGCCAGCATGCCGGACTTCATGGCGGTGTGACTGCCCTTGATCTTGGCGAAGTTCAGGGTGCCGAGGTCGCAACCGATCAGCGCGCCGCCGTTGAAGACCATCTTCGGCAGCGAGTTCAGGCCGCCTTTGCAGATGGCACGGGCACCATAGGACACGCGCTTACCGCCTTCCAGGTACTGCTTGATCACCGGGTGCTGTTTGTAGCGCTGGAATTCATCGAACGGCGAGAGATGCGGGTTGCTGTAGGACAGGTCCACGATCAAGCCGACCACCACCTGATTGTTTTCCAGGTGATAGAGGAACGAACCGCCGGTATTTTCATTGCCGACTACATCCAGTGGCCAGCCAGCGGTGTGCAGTACAAGGCCTTGTTCGTGTTTGGCCGGATCCACATCCCAGATTTCCTTGATGCCAATGCCATAGTGCTGGGCGTCGGCTTCGGTATCCAGGTTGAAACGTTTGAGCAGCTGTTTGCCAATGTGACCACGGCAGCCTTCAGCAAACAGGGTGTATTTGCCGCGCAGTTCCATGCCAGGGGTGTAGTAACCCTCTTTTGGATGGCCTTCACGGTCGACGCCCAGGTCGCCGGTGAGGATGCCGCGGACAACGCCGTTCTCGTCGATCAGCGCTTCCTGGGCAGCAAAGCCTGGGTAGATTTCTACGCCAAGGTTTTCTGCCTGCTGGGCCAGCCAGCGGCAGAGGTTGCCCAAGGAGATAATGTAGTTACCTTCGTTGTGCATGGTTTTCGGCACAAAGAGGTTGGGAACCTTGATCGCGCTGTCGGCGCTTTTGAACATGTAGATGTCATCGCGCTTGACGGGCGTGTTCAGCGGGGCGCCGAGCTCTTTCCAGTCAGGGAACAATTCATTCAGCGCGCGCGGTTCGAACACTGCACCGGAGAGGATGTGGGCGCCGACTTCGGAGCCTTTTTCGACCACGCAGACGCTGATTTCTTTACCGGCGTCAGCGGCCTTCTGCTTCAGTCGGCAGGCGGCGGACAGGCCGGCTGGGCCGGCGCCGACGATGACGACGTCGAACTCCATAAATTCGCGTTCCACAGGCTATCTCCTACTCAGGCTCTTTCGATGTTTTATATTGGCGGACTAGGCTCGTTCCTTGAGCGGTGCGGGCGCATTATATCTACTGCCTTCGGCAGGTCCAATACAAACGTTTGTTTGAATCTGGTCAAGCCCTGCTAGAATCGGGCGCCCACGGCTTATAAGTGGCCATTTTGCCGTATTGACCAGCCTGGGCGATACGGTCAAAATACGGTCGGTTTTGCGCTGGCCATTCTATAGGCTGACCGTCGGTTCCGGCTGACGTGCATCACTGGCCAGGCCTGTCTTGGCGACATTCTTTATTCACCGGAGAGTAACGAGGAATCCATGAAGGTTCTTGTAGCTGTCAAACGAGTGGTTGACTACAACGTCAAGGTTCGCGTCAAAGCGGACAACTCCGGCGTTGATCTCGCCAACGTCAAAATGTCGATGAACCCCTTCTGCGAAATCGCCGTGGAAGAAGCGGTGCGCCTGAAAGAGAAGGGTGTTGCCAGCGAAATCGTCGTCGTTTCCATCGGCCCGAACGCGGCTCAAGAGCAGCTGCGTACGGCGCTGGCCCTGGGCGCGGATCGTGCCATCCTGGTCGACACCAATGACGAGCTGAACTCTCTCGCCGTGGCCAAACTGCTTAAGGCAGTGGTCGACAAAGAGCAGCCGCAGTTGGTGATCCTTGGCAAACAAGCCATCGACAGCGACAACAACCAGACCGGCCAGATGCTCGGTGCCCTGAGCGGCTTCGCGCAAGG
>JBOICE010000098.1:0-3016 GCA_050739815.1 Pseudomonas sp.
CGCGGATCGAGTGCCACTACTTCATCAACAATGCCTTCCTCGAGCCGGACCAATTGATCCGCGACATGCCCAAGATCGCCCATCTGCCGGGCATCATCGTGCATGGCCGCTACGACGTGGTCTGCCCGCTGGATAACGCCTGGGAGCTGCACCAGGCCTGGCCGAATAGCGAGCTGCAGGTGATCCGCGACGCCGGCCATGCGGCCTCCGAGCCGGGCATCACCGACGCCCTGGTGCGGGCGGCCAACCAGATCGCCCGCCGGCTGCTCGACCTGCCGCCTGAAGAAGTATGAAAGGCCTGATTCAACGCGTGCGGTGCGCGCGGGTCGAAGTGGCGGGTGAGGTAGTCGGTGCCATCGACCAGGGGCTGCTGGCGCTGGTCGGAGTCGAACCGCAGGACACCCAGGCGAGTACCGACAAACTGTTGCACAAGTTGCTCAATTACCGGGTGTTCAGCGACGCCGAAGGCAAGATGAACCTGTCCCTCAGCGATATTGGCGGTGGCTTGCTGCTGGTTTCGCAGTTCACCCTGGCCGCCGATACCAACAGCGGCCTGCGCCCAAGCTTCTCCAGCGCGGCATCGCCGGCGCAAGGCGCGGCCTTGTTCGATTACCTGGTCACGCAGGCGCGGCTCAAGCATCCGCAGGTCGCGACCGGGCAATTCGGGGCGGATATGCAGGTGCACCTGATCAACGATGGGCCGGTGACCTTCCTGCTGGAAACCTGATGGTCGTGGCCTGAACGCTGGCCTGTTAGTTGCGTAATACAGACTCGCCAGCCACGCTCACGGCGGTTAGCATGCCACCCCGTGGCCTGTGGCTCGGGCATCACCCCAGACAATCTGCCAATTGCTAGGAGAGGGAATGAAAAAATTTCTCGCGACACTGCTGTTTTCCGCTTGTGCCCTGACCGGCCTCGGCGCCAATGCCGGCGCCATCGAAGATGCGGTGAAGAGCGGCACCTTGCGCGTCGGCATGGACCCGACCTATATGCCGTTCGAGATGACCAACAAGCGTGGCGAGATCATCGGCTTCGAGGTTGATCTGTTGAAGGACATGGCGAAAGCCATGGGCGTCAAACTGGAGCTGGTCTCCACGGCCTACGACGGGATCATTCCGGCGCTGTTGACCGGCAAGTTCGACATGATCGGCAGCGGCATGACCCTGACCCAGGAACGCAACCTGCGCCTGAATTTCTCCGAGCCCTTCATCGTGGTCGGCCAGACCCTGCTGATCCGCAAGGAGCTGGAAGGCAAAGTGAAGTCCTACAAAGACCTCAACGACCCGCAGTACCGCATCACCTCGAAGATCGGCACCACCGGCGAGATGGTCGCCAAGAAGTTGATCAGCCAAGCCAAGTACAACGGCTTCGACAACGAGCAGGAAGCGGTGATGGACGTGGTCAACGGCAAGGCCGATGCCTTCATCTATGACGCACCCTACAACGCCGTTGCGGTGAACAAGGCCGGCGCTGGCAAGCTGGTGTATCTGGAGCAGCCGTTCACCTACGAGCCGCTGGCCTTCGGTCTGAAGAAGGGCGATTACGACAGCCTCAACTGGATCAACAACTACCTGCACCAGATTCGTGAAGACGGCACCTACGCGCGTATCCATGCCAAGTGGTTCAAGAGCACCGCCTGGCTGAAAGACATGGAATAGCCGGTTCGGCTGTTCGCTACACCCCAACGCGCAGGTTCGCCCTGCGCGTTGGTCATTACGCAGCACTATTTTTGTGGAACACGCTCGTGGCTAAACAGAAAAAACCACTGTGGCCCTGGCATGTACTGACCGGGCTGATTCTGATCGGTCTGGCGTGCAGCCTCTGGTTCGCTACCTCCCTGATTTCTTACGAGTGGCGCTGGAACCGGGTGCCGCAGTACTTCGCCTACCAGGCCGAACAAGCCCAACGGGCAACCGACTTTGCCCAGGTCGAGGCGGTCGACCTGGACGGCGAGCGCGCCCGCGTCACTCTGGGCAGCGCCGGTGGCAAACAGCTGGTCGAAGTAGCCAAGGACAGTCTGCTGGTCGCGGCTGGCGACGATGTGGCCGAAGGCGATGTCATCGGGGTGAACCGTCACTGGGCGGCCGGGCCGTTGCTTTGGGGGTTGTGGACCACGCTCTGGATCTCCCTCGCCTCCGGTGCGCTGGGGCTGGTGATCGGCCTATTCACCGGGCTTTGCCGGCTGTCGAACAACCCAACCTTGCGCGATCTGTCGACCCTCTACGTCGAACTGGTGCGCGGTACGCCGCTGCTGGTACAGATCTTCATCTTCTACTTCTTCATCGGCACTGTGCTCAACCTCTCCCGCGAGGTTGCCGGGGTCGCGGCGCTGGCGCTGTTCACCGGCGCCTATGTGGCCGAGATCGTGCGCGCCGGGGTGCAATCGATCGCCAAAGGCCAGGGCGAGGCAGCCCGTTCGCTGGGCCTGACCGCGCCCCAGTCGATGCGCCATGTGATCCTGCCGCAGGCGTTCAAACGCGTGCTGCCGCCGCTGGCCGGGCAATTCATCAGCCTGGTCAAGGACACCTCGCTGGTCTCGGTGATCGCCATCACCGAGCTGACCAAGAGCGGTCGCGAGGCCATCACCACCTCGTTCTCGACCTTCGAGATCTGGTTCTGCGTGGCCGCGCTCTATCTGGTTATCAACCTGCCGCTGTCGCAAATCGCCAGCCGGCTCGAGCGGAGGCTCGCGCAAAGTGATTGAAGTTCGCGATCTGGTAAAAGTCTTCGACACCCGCGGGCACGTGGTGCGCGCCGTGGATAACGTCAGCACGCGGGTGGACAAGGGCGAGGTGCTGGTGGTGATCGGCCCCTCCGGCTCCGGCAAGTCGACCTTCCTGCGCTGTTTGAACGGCCTGGAAGAGCTCGATTCCGGCTCGGTCAGCATCGACGGCCTCGATCTGGCCAACCCGAAGACCGACGTCAACGCCTACCGCCGCGAAGTCGGCATGGTCTTCCAGCACTTCAACCTGTTCCCGCACATGACCGTGCTGGAGAACCTCTGCCTGGCGCAGAA
>JBOICE010000099.1:0-4460 GCA_050739815.1 Pseudomonas sp.
GCCGGGGCCTTCGCCTTCAGCAAACTGGGGCGGGCGGAAGACCCCTCCTTTACGGTCAAGACCATGACGGTCAGCGCCGCCTGGCCCGGCGCCACTGCCGAGGAAATGCAGGAGCAGGTGGCCGACCGCCTGGAAAAACGCCTGCAAGAGCTGAAATATTATGACCGCGTCGAGACTATCGCCCAGCCCGGCTTCGTCTCGATGAAGATGAGTTTCCATGAGTCGACACCGCCAGGTGAAATCCAGGAGCTGTTCTACCAGGCGCGGAAAAAGCTCAGCGACGAAGCCGCGAACCTGCCGCGCGGCGCCATTGGTCCGTTCTTCAACGATGAGTATTCCGACGTCTACTTCGCGCTGTATGCGCTGGAAGCGGAGCACATGCCGCATCGCCAGCAAGTGCTGATGGCCGAGGACCTGCGCCAGCGTTTTCTGCGGCTGCCCGGGGTGAAGAAGGTCAACATCCTCGGCGAGCAAACGCAACGGATCTTCGTCGAGTTTTCCTATCAGCGGCTGGCCACCCTCGGTATCACGCCCGAGCAAATATTCTCGGCCTTGGCCACGCAAAACAATGTGGTGCCCTCGGGCTTCGTCGAAACGGCCGGCGCCCGCGCCTACATTCGAATCGACGGCGCCTTCGATACCCTCGAACGGATTGAAAACGTGCCCGTCGTGGCCAACGGCAAGGTCTTGCGAATCGCCGATGTCGCCAGCGTGACCAGCAGCTATGAGGACCCTCCCCGCTACCGGATCAGACACCAAGGCCAACCGGCGCTGATGCTCGGCCTGATCATGGATGAGCACTGGAACGGGCTTGAGCTGGACAAGGCCCTGCAGAACGAAGAAGCCAAGATTCTCGCCGGCCTGCCGCAGGGCATCGAGTTCAAGAAAGTCTCCGACCAGGCCAACAACATTCGTTCCGCGGTTGACGAGTTCATGCTCAAGTTCTTCGTCGCGCTGGCCGTGGTGATGGTCATCAGCCTTATCGCGCTGGGCTTTCGCGTCGGCTTGGTGGTCGCCGCGGCGGTGCCGCTGACGCTGTCTATCGTGTTCGTCCTGATGCTCATGACTGGCCGCGAATTCGATCGCATCACCCTCGGCGCGCTGATCCTCTCGCTCGGCTTGCTGGTGGACGATGCCATCATCGCCATCGAGATGATGGTGGTGAAACTCGAGGAAGGCCTCGACCGCGTCAGTGCCGCAACCTATGCCTGGAAATCAACCGCGGCGTCCATGCTGACCGGCACCCTGGTGACCATCATCGGTTTTCTGCCAGTCGGGTTCGCACGCTCGGGGGCTGGCGAATACGCCGGGAATATCTTCTGGATTGTCGGCTTCGCGCTGATTACCTCCTGGCTGGTGGCGGTGGTCTTCACGCCCTACCTGGGGGTGAAGATGTTGCCAAACATCCAGCCCATGGCCGGCGGCCACGATGCGATCTACGCCGGAAAATACTATGAGCGGCTGCGCACGCTGGTGCGTGCTTGCATCAGCCATCGCTATCTAGTCATCGGCCTGACCGTCGTGGCCTTTCTCCTCGCCGGCGTCGGCATGCGCATAGTGAACAAGCAGTTCTTCCCGAACTCGGACCGTTCGGAGGTTATCCTCGAGGTCTACATGCCGCCCGGCACTGCCTTCAAGACTACTGAGGCGGTGGTCGCCAAGGTCGAGCAGGCCCTGCTGCAAGAGCCGCAGACGAAAGTCGTCAACGCCTACGTCGGTGGCGGCGCGCCACGCTTCTTCCTGTCCCTCAACCCGGAGCTGCCCGACCCGGCTTTCGCCAAGATCATCGTGCAAACGGAAAACGCTAAAGCGCGCGACAGCTTGAAGCTGCGCATGCGCGAACGCGTTGCGGCCGGTGAGTTTCCCGGCGCCCGCGTGCGCGTCACGCAGCTGCTGTTTGGCCCACCGGTGCCATTTCCGGTGGTGTTCCGCGTGAATGGTCCAGACCTCGATACCCTGCGCGATATCGCCGAAAACGTACGGCAGATCGTCGCCGCAAATCCGCTGACGAAAGATGTCTTCCTCGATTGGGGCGAGCGCTCGAGTGCTTATCGCCTGGTGCTGGATCAGGATCGCCTGCGCCTGCTCGGTTTCACCCCAAGCGCGGTGAAAACCCAGGTCAATGCCTTGCTGACCGGTAACCCGATCACCGAAGTCCGTGAAGGCATCCGCACCATTCCCGTATTGGCACGGGCGCAGAACAACCAGCGGGAAAACCTCGACGGCATCGAAGGGCTGACGATCACCAACAGCGCTGGGTTGTCGATTCCGCTGGAGCAAGTCGGCCATTTCGAGGCGGTCATGGAAGACCCCATCCTCAAGCGCCGGGACCGTGAAACCACCATCGAGGTGCGTGCCGATATCGTCGACGGCACGCAACCGCCGGACGTCGAGCTAGCGGTCTTTGCCCAGCTTCAAGGCTTGATCGCGCAGCTGCCGGACAGCTACCGCATCGACATCGGCGGCCCCGTGGAAGAAAGCGGCAAAGCCAACAAAGCACTCGCCGCCCTCTTCCCGGTCATGCTGCTGCTGACGTTGGTGGTGATCATGTTCCAGGTGCGCTCGTTCGGCGTGATGTTCATGGTGTTCGCCACCGCGCCGCTCGGGCTGATTGGCGCAGTCCCCACCTTGCTAGCGTTCAATCAACCTTTCGGCTTCAACGCGATCCTCGGGTTGATCGGCATTGGCGGCATCCTGATGCGCAATACCCTGATCTTTACCGACCAGATCAAGCAGAACGAACACGCCGGCATGGCAATTCATGAGGCCATAGTCGAAGCCACGGTCAGGCGTGCCCGCCCGGTGGTGCTAACGGCCCTGGCTGCCGCCCTCGCCTTTATCCCGCTGACCTTCTCGGTGTTCTGGTCGGCGCTGGCTTATGTACTTATCGGTGGCGTAGTGGGCGGAACGCTGATCACGCTGCTGTTCCTGCCAGCGTTGTGCACGCTGGTGCTTAGCCGAAAAAACGCCACGCTGAGCGCTACTGAACGGTTTGCAGTCCCAAGCAGCCAGGCTGAAGGGCTCTGAACTGGCTGCTTTCACGGAGCAAAGCCGGTAAAATTACGGGTAGCATTTTAATGTCCGAATAACTGGAGTCTATTGCCGTGCGGTATTCAGAGGATCACAAGGCGCAAACCCATCAGCGCATCATCGATGAAGCATCCGAACGCTTTCGCCGTGACGGTGTGGGTGCCACCGGCTTGCAACCGCTGATGAAGGCTCTGGGGCTGACTCACGGCGGCTTCTATGCGCATTTCAAATCCAAGGACGACCTGGTTGAGCAAGCCCTGCGCGCAGCCGCGGCCAAGCTCAGCGAGGTCTCCACTGAAGTGTTCGCCGGGGACAATCCGCTGCCACGGTTCATCGAGGGTTATCTGTCTGCCGCACATCGGGCCAATCCCGGCCAGGGCTGCCCGTTGCCGACCCTATCTTCAGAGTTGGGCCAACGCGGCCAAGCCAGTTCGACTACTGATGAAGTGGTGCGCGAGCGTCTGGCGATGATCGAGAGCGCTCTACCCGGCCCGGACGCGAGCGAGCAGAGCATTGCCATGCTCTCGACTCTGGTCGGCGCCTTGATGCTGTCACGCAGCGTCGCCGACCCGGCGTTGTCCGACCGCATACTGGAAACCGTACGAAGTCAGCTTATTCGGCAGACCAACGGCAAACAGCCAAACTGATCCACCCTGATGAAGTTTGGCGGCCAATGCGGCCGCCAAAGCCTGTGAGCTTTAGCCGCTGCAGCAGACTCCCCCGCAGCAAAAAGCCTGCTGGTCGGCAGGCTTCAGGCAAATGCGTGGGGGTCCATTCATGCCGCAAGAGGCAGCCAAGCCTGCCTCTCCCAACCAAGAGTTCATCGAACGAACCGCTCAAGCGCCAACCTTGTAACGCTCCGCCGCATGGTCGTGCGACAGGTTGGGGCCAAGCTTTTGGCGTGCTGCCACGAAAGCCTTCCAATCGCCGGCATCGGGCAGGGAAGGAATAGTGACCAACTCGCCCTGGTCGAAACCCGCCAGCGAAGCATCCACCATCTCGCCAACCTCCATCACCATCGAGGCCGGGATTCTGTCGGTATCGATCCCCGTGCGCTCCCAGATTTCGGTACGAGTAACACCCGGCAGCACGGCCTGCACCCTGACACCCTGCTGGCTGACTTCCTGGTGCAGCGACTGGCTCAAGCTCAGCACGTAGGCCTTGGTGGCGCTGTACGTGGCATTGAACATCTCCGGCACCAATGCGACGACGGAAGCTAGGTTGATGATCGAACCACGCCCAACCGTAACAAAATTGGCCGCGGCGGCCGCCGCCAGCCGGGTCAGGGCAACCACGTTGAGCTGGATCATGCTGTCGAACGTGTCGAGGTCGGCATCGATCAACGGACCATCCATCGCCACCCCGGCATTATTGACCAGCAGACTGATGGCCTTGTCAGTGCGCAAACGCTGCTCCACTGCCTGCAAATC